>NZ_JBHTSL010000003.1:5558-170452 GCF_042795115.1 Arthrobacter sp. NPDC056493
TTTGTTTATACGCCCCACCAACACACGGGGGCGGTGGCGGGGACCCGAGCCCGGGGGGAAAAACGCGGAGGGGACGAGGGGGGGTGGTCCCGCCGTCGTCCGCCCCAGGCGTTAGTTTCGCCGCAGTATCAGCCCAGGCCGAGCTCGTCCTTGCTGAAGGCGAACAGGTACGGCACGCCGGCTTCGGCTTCGATCTTTTCCTTGGCGCCCGTGTCGCGGTCGACGATCACGGCAACAGCCACGACGTTGCCGCCGGCGTTGCGGACGCCCTCGACGGCGGTCAGGGCCGAGCCGCCCGTGGTGGAGGTGTCCTCGAGCACCAGGACCTTGCGGCCCTCGACCGAGGGGCCCTCCACCTGCCGGCCCATGCCGTAGGACTTCTGCGCCTTACGGACCACGAACGCGTCGATGGCCCGGTCCGCGTCTGTGGCGGCGTGCATGACGGCGGTGCCTACCGGGTCGGCCCCCATCGTGAGGCCGCCAGCGCACTCGAAGTCGATGCCGGCGTCGTCGATCAGGGACAGCATGACCTGGCCCACGAGCTTCGACGCCTCGTGGTGCAGTGTGATGCGGCGCAGGTCGATGTAGTAGTCGGCCTCGGCCCCGCTGGAGAGAATGACCTTGCCGCGGACAACCGCGAGCTCCTTGATCAGTTCCAGAAGTCGGGCACGGGCAGCAGCGGCGTCAAGCGTGGGAGTCATGGGGTCCAGTTTAGTGGCTGACCGGTTTGTGACGGACCGCCTAGGCAGTGGGCCGCGGTGCCTCCCGGCGGGCGAATGCCGGGGCGTGCTCAGGCCTCGGGCCGATGGCGATGAGCCGCGGCAGGATGCGCCGCATGACCGGGAAGCGCCGGCCGACGAACTGCATGAAGGGAGGCGCGCCGGACCGTTTCCCACTGAATAGGGGAATGAACACCGCCCGGTGCATGCCCCGCTGGACGGTCTGGATGATGACAGTGGGCGGCATCCGGCGCCGCTGCACCGCCGCAAGGTCCTTCACCGTGACTTTGCGGCGCAGCAGGGCAGGGGCGAGCCGGGCTGCGGCAGCCACGGCGTCCTGGATGGCCAGGTTGATGCCTACCCCGCCGGCCGGGGACATCGCATGCGCGGCGTCCCCGATGCACAGCAACCCGTCGACGTACCAGCGATGGAGGCGGTCCAGCCGGACATCCAGCCAGTGGAGGTCGTCCAGGGAACGGATGGCATCGACTCGGTCGGCGAGGTCCGGCCGCAGCGCGGCGACCCGCTCCCGGAACCGCTCCACTCCCTCGCTCCTGATGCCGTCGCCGGAGCCTTTCTGGGCGAAGTAGCCCATCTGGTAATAGGTGTCCCGGAACAGGGCAATCAAGCCGGCGCGCTCCCCGAAGGCGGGAACGATGCCGGCCACCTCGCCCTGCTCGGACGCGAAGCGCGGCAGCTTGAACCACCAGGTATCGAAGGGCACCGGGTACTCCCTGGACTTGAGCCCTGCGGCCTGGCGCAGCACCGAGTGCCGGCCATCTGTGGCCACCACAAGGTCCGCTCGGAGGGCACCCCCGGTGCCGTCCTTGGTGCGGTACCGCACGCCGGTGACCCGGCCGCCGTCGTACATCAACTCCGTCGCGGTGTGCTCCATCAGGAGTGTGAACGAGGGCTCTTCGGCGGCGCTGCGGGCCAGGAAGTTCAGGAAGTCCCACTGCGGCATTATGGCGATGTAGTTGTACGGCGGCTTCAGGCCGGAGAAATCGCCGAGCGTGATCAGGCCGCCGCCGGGCGTCGGGAAGGCGACGTTGCGGAGCCGGCTTTGCGGCAGATCACGGAACTCGGCGCCGAGCCCGAGTTCGTCAATGACGCGGATGGTGGAGGCGTGGACGGTGTCGCCCCGGAAGTCCCTGAGGAAGTCGCCGTGTTTTTCGAGGACGGTGACCTCGACGCCGGCCCGCGCGAGCAAAAGGCCCAGCATCATGCCGGCGGGCCCGCCGCCCACCACCACACATCCGGTAGTCTCCATGAGCCATACGGTACGCCTGGGAAATCGCGGTGGATACGCTCGCTACGGGAATGTCCCCGCGACGCGCAAAAATCCCTGCGACGCAGAAACGGACCGGCGCTACGGGAATTCCCGTCGCGCCAGCCCATTTGCGTGTCGTCAGTCCGGGAACTACCTAAAGCCGGGTGTCGAAGGAGTCGCAGAAAACGTTGTCGTTGAACGTTCCCTGGAATTCCGACTTGCCCATGATCTTTTCGATGGTCGCCCGAATGGCCTCGGGCGACCCGGCGTGGGCATTGATGGCGGTCTTGACCATCGGCACGTCAATCAGGTGGTTGGGCTGGTTGAGCGAGACGAACACAGTGGGGACCTCGGTGGCGTACCACGGGATCTCCGCGGCCATCGGGGTGGACCACTTAATCCGGATGGCCGCCTCTTGGGCGAAGCCCTTCACGTTGGCGAACACAAAGGCGGCATCGTACTTGTCCGCGTAGTCGCCTGTGGCCTCCTCGGAGATGACCGACATGAAGTTCACACCGGTCTCCCCCGCCGCCTCGCGCTGGTCCGCCGTCCTGAACAGGTGCACTTCAAAGCCGGCGCTTTCCAGCTCGGCCTTGACGGTGTCCAGGTAGGCCAGGGGGTCACCCCGGGTGAAGTCCGATCCGCCGGAGATGCCGTACAGCCGGATCCGTTTGTGCGTCTCCGGCGTGATGGGCAGGTTGTTGGCCGTGTCCTTGATGAGGGTGACGGTTTTGTCCGCGATTTCGGCGGCGATGGCACGGTGCGCCTCGCTGCCGATCACCGCGAGTGCCTCCGCCGGCGGGACCAGCTCCGCGGCCGGCTTGAGATGCAGGCCCAGCGAGGCCTTGAGGGCCAGGATCCGTCGCAGTGCGTCGTGCAGGCGCTGCTCGGTGATGACGCCGGACTTGTAGCCGTCCAGCATGTATCCGAAGTCCTCGGCCGGGTTGCGGAAGAACAGGAACATGTCGCAGCCGGCCGCGATGGTGGCCGGCACCAGGTCCTTGCGCTTCATGGCCTGGGTGAGGCCAATCATCTGCGAGGCGTCGGTAAGGATCAGCCCGTTGAAGCCCAGTTCGCCGCGGAGCAGGTCCTGCAGCAGTTCCGGGGACAGCGTGGCGGGCAGGATGTCCTTGTCCGCCGTGCCCGGGCGGAAATGCCGTGTCAGCTCGGGCGCCCCGATGTGCCCGATCATGATGGACTGCACGCCGTGCCCGATCATCTCGCGGTACACGTGCCCGTAGCTGCGGTTCCAGTCCTCGTAGCCGAGGGTGTTGTAGGACGTGACCACGTGCTGGTCGCGTTCGTCCATGCCGTCGCCGGGGAAGTGCTTCATGGCGCAGACGGTGGGTGACTCGCTGATGCCGTCGAAGTACTCCTTGGCCCGCTCCACCACGATCTCCGGCGTGTTGCCGAAGGCCCGGGTGGAAATGACCGTGTTCCGCCAGTTGTAGTGGATGTCCACGATCGGCGCGAAGGCCCAGTTGCAGCCCAGGGCCGCGGTTTCCACCCCGGCCACCTGCCCCATCTGCCGGGCGATGGCCTTGTCCGGGTGCGAGCCGGCCTGCAGGTGCGTCGACACGAACGTTCCGTCGTCACAGCTCCCGGCTCCCCCCATTTCCGGGTTGGAGGCCACCAGCAGCGGGATGCGGGTTTTGGACTGTGCATACCGGATGTGTTCCTGCACCGCGGCGGAGGGGCCCGGCCGGTAGCGCATGCCGCCCACGTGGTACGTGTCCAGCACGCCGTCAAGGTACTCCGGGGAGTAGTCGTTGTTGTGGTTGATGAACAGCTGGCCGATCTTTTCCTCGAGGGACATGCCGGCGAGGGTGGATTCCACCCACGCAACGGCCGCGTCGTCGAGGTTGAACGGCGCTGCCTGGAGGTCGACGTCGAACTGGCGCGGTTGGGTGCCCGGGGCACCGACGGCGGCACACGTGGAAACGGCGGCACCGGCGACGGCGGCAATGCCCGCCAGCGCTTCGGCCACCACCTGGGTCACCGGAGCGGCGATGTCGACGACGAAGCCGGCTTCGTCGTCGTCGAGCGGTTCCAGCGTTGCCAGCTGCGAATCGAGCAGTGCAGGCGGCATGAAGTGGCCGGAACGGCCTTCAGTGCGTGACCTCAGTACCTCGTTGCTGCCGTGCAGGTGCAGGAAAACCGTGTCCGGCGCCTGCTCGCGGATGGCGTCGCGGTAGCTGCGGCGCAGGGCCGAGCAGGCAAGAACAAGCCCGCCGTTTCCGGCGTTGGCGAGTTCGCTGCCCACGGTGGCGAGCCAGGGCCAGCGGTCCTCGTCCGCCAGGGGCGTACCGGCCGCCATCTTGGCGACGTTCTCCACCGGGTGGAGGGAATCGCCGTCGAGGAACGGGACGCCCAGTTTGCGGGCCACGAGATCACCGATGGTGGTCTTGCCGCAGCCGGAGACGCCCATCACGATGATGCGGTGCCTGGTGCTCATCAGCGGTTCCTTACCAGTCATGGCGTGTTCACCAGTCATGGACGGTGCCGTCGACGAGGCGGTTGTAGGGCAAGTAGGCCTGCTGGTAGGGGAAGGCCGCGGCGGCTTCGGCGTTGAATTCGACGCCGATGCCGGGCTTGTCGCCCGGGTGCAGGTAGCCGTCCTTGAACGTCATGGACTGTTCGAAGACCTCGTTGGTCTTGTCCGAGTGCTGCATGTATTCCTGGATGCCGTAGTTGTGGATGGCCAGGCCCACGTGCAGCTGCGCCGCAAACCCGACCGGGGAGATGTCGGTGGGGCCGTGGAAGCCGGACTTGATCTGGTACTGGGCGGCGAAGTCCATGACCTTCTTCAGCGGCGAGATCCCGCCGAAGTGGGTGGAGGCGGCCCGGACGTAGTCGATCAGTTGTTCCTTGATGATGGTCTGGTAGTCATACACGGTGTTGAAGATCTCGCCGATGGCCAGCGGGGTGGTGGTGTGCTGGCGGACCAGGCGGAGGGCTTCCTGGTTTTCGGCCGGGGTGCAGTCCTCCAGCCAGAACAGGTCATAGGGTTCCAGCGCCTTGCCCAGCTTGGCGGCCTGGATCGGAGTCATCCGGTGGTGGCCGTCGTGCAGCAGCGGCAGCTCGGGGCCGAACTCGTTGCGGACGGCCTCGAAAACGGTGGGCAGGTGGCGCAGGTAGGCCCGGGTGTCCCAGTCCTCCTCCACCGGGAATGCGCCGCGGCCGGCGGGTTCGTAGTCGTAGCGCTCCCCCGAGGCCTGGGCCTGGGCGGCGACGCCGTAGACAGCCTTGATGCCGGGGACGGCGGTCTGGATCCGGACCGACTTGTAACCGAGTTCCAGGTGCTCGCGGACCGAATCAAACAGCGAGGGGATGTCCGAGCCGGAGGCGTGGCCGTAGGCACGCAGCCCGTTGCGGGACGCCCCGCCCAGGAGCTGGTAGACCGGCATGCCGGCCAGCTTGCCCTTGATGTCCCACAGCGCCATGTCGACGGCGGCAATCGCGGCCATCGTGACCGGGCCGCGGCGCCAGTACGAGGACCGGTACAGGAACTGCCAGGTGTCCTCGATCCGGTGCGGGTCCTTCCCGATCAGCAGCTGCGCGACGTGCTCTTTCAGGTAGGCGGCCACGGCGAGTTCGCGGCCGTTCAGGGTCGCGTCGCCGATGCCGGTGACGCCGTCCTCCGTGGTGATCCGCAGGGTCACGAAGTTGCGGGACGGGCTTGTCACGAAGACTTCCGCGGCAATGATTTTCACAGCAGGTCCTTTCGGAGGGAACAGGTTCAGGGTTTCAGCTGGCGGGCGGTCAGTTGGTGGATGCGGCGCTGGAGCGCTCGACGGCGGTATTGACGGTTTTGGGGTCGCCGGCCGTTTTGGTGGCATCGCCGCTTTCGCGGCGGGCGCGGATTTCGGCGAGGATCTCGGCGTGCATGGCGTCCGTCAGCTTGTACTTGGACATGACCAGGACGGCCAGGATGGTCAGCACGGCCGGGATGGCGCCGGCGGCGAGCTGGATGCCGAACACCGCGTCCGCGGTCTGCACGGCGCCGGACTTGTAGCCGCCCAGGGCCAGGGCGTACGCGGCGAGCGCTCCGCCCACGGCCTGGCCGGTCTTGCGGGTGAACGAGAACAGCGCGTAGGTGATGCCCTCGGTCCGGACTCCGGTACGCCATTCGCCGTATTCCACGGTGTCGGCTTCCAGCGCCCACACCACGATGTTGACGGCGAGGACGCCCACGAGGCTGATCACGAGGCCGCCGAAACCGATCCAGACCTGGCTGGCCGGGGTGAAGAAGATGATGGCGCCGCCGACGACGGTCAGCATCGACGAGTAGATGTAGACACCCTTCTTGCCGATGGACCGGACCAGCTTGGGCATAACCGCGGCCAGCACAAAGGTGCACACCAGCTGGATGATGGACAGCACCGGATACAGATCAAGGCGGCCCAGGACATCGCGCAGGTAGTACAGCTGCACTGATGTCAGTGCCAGGTAGCCGGAGAGGAAGAAGAAGGAGCTGACGCACAGCATCAGGAGGGGCTTGTTGCCCTTCAGGGTTTCCAGGCTTTGCTTGACCGAGACGTTGGGGACGGCGCGGTGGACCCGTTCCTTGGCGGTCAGGACGGTGAAGAAGTAGAGGGCGGCGCCGATCGCCACGAACACCAGCGTGATGGTGGTGAAGGTTGCCTGCAGGTCGGCGCCGGGCTTGATTAGCGGTGCCACAAAGATGCCGAGGGCCGAACCCACGAGGAGGCCGCCCACCATGCGGGCCGATCCCAGCTTGGCGCGCTCCCCCGGATCCTGGGTCATGGCGCCGGCGAGGGAGCCGTAGGGAATGTTGACCAGGCTGTAGGCCAGGCCGAGGGCCGCGTACGTCACGTAGGCGTAGAGCAGGGTTCCCGACTCGCCCAGCTGCGGGATGGAGAACGTCGCGACGCTCAGGAGCAGCAGCGGGATGGAGCCGAACATGATGAACGGACGGAACTTACCGAAACGCCTGCTGAAGGTGCGGTCCACCATGCGGCCGGCAAAGACATCGGCGAACGCGTCAAAGATCCTGACGACCAGCAGCAGCGTACCTGCCGCAGCAGCCGAGATTCCCGCCACGTCGGTGTAGTACACCAGCAGGAACATGGTGGCAGTGGTGAAGGCGAGATTGTTGGCTGCATCACCGGCGCCGTAGCCGACGATGCTGAGCTTGTTCAGCTTTTTCATGATTGGGCTCCTTTACCCGGTGCCGCCCCTGTGGAGTCGGCGAAAAATGTGAAAAATGCTTTGGTGCTATGGAAAGCCTGGGTGTCCGGTGGGTCTGATTCCCGGGATGCCAGCTTTTGCTGTTGTTGTAATCCTAATCACTTGGCAATCAAATGGCAAGCGGTTGCCAAATATTTGTTGAAAGTTCCATCAAACAGCACTCGTCCCGAAACAGCACTGCCCGGTCCCTATGGTCCGGGAGCCGGGCAGAGCCGCATGTGCGCAGGGGGCTAAGGGGAGACAGCCGGCTCCCCGAACGTTCCGCACAGGTCGTCAATCATGCCGACGACGGCGGCGTCCCCGGCCAGCGCCGGATTCACCAGGCCCAGCAGGGCCCGGATCCGCCCGGTGCCGCTAAGCCGGTTGGCGGCGTCAATCTCATCGGCCAGCGGATCCTGAACCGTTGCCGCCGCGGCGGTGAAGTCCATCCAGGCAGCGATCATGAGGGCTGCGGCCGCCCCGGACCTGCCCGCGGCCCGCTCGGCCTGCAGCACCGGCACAGCCCGCATCCGCAGCTTGGTGCTGCCGTCCATGGCGATCTGGGCCAGGTGGTGGGCGATGCGGGTGTTGCCGAAGCGGGCCAGGAGGGCGTCCCGGTAGGCGGGGATCTGCAGGTCGGCTCCGTGCAGGTTGCTTTCGGCCTCATCCCAGAACTGTTCCACGGCGTGCAGGCAGGAATTGTCCCGGAGAGCTTCTGCCACGGTGGTGTGTCCCCGTAGTTGCCCCGCATAGGCCAAAAGTGAATGCGCACCGTTCAGGAGCCACAACTTGCGGTTTTCATAGGGTTCGATGTCCGCCACGAAGACGGCACCGGCGTCCTCCCAGCGCGGCCGGCCTGCGGGGAAGTCCCCGCTCAGCACCCAGTTGGCGAAGGGCTCGGCTACTACCGGCGAGGTGTCGTGGTAGCCGAAGGAGTCTGCGACGGCCGCCACGTCGGCGTCGGTGGTGCGGGGCGTGATGCGGTCCACCGAGGTGCTGACAAAGCTGATGTTGGCGTCAATCCACGCTGCGAGCGAAGGGTCCCATGCCCCGGCGATGCCCGCCACGGCGTTGTGCGCCACGGTGCCGTTGTTGGAGAGGTTGTCGCAGCAGACGACGGCGAGCGGACCGGCGCCGGCGGACCGGCGGGCGGCGAGGGCAAAGACCAGGCGGCCCAGCGGCGTCGTCGGGTTGCCGCTGCCGGAAGCCAGCAGCGCCAGGTCGGCCACGACGTCGGGAGCGCTGCGGTCCAGCTGCCCGTCGGTGCCAAGCCGGTAGGCGGCCTCGGTGACGGTCAGCGTGACGACGGCGGTCTCCGGGGCGGAGACCAGCTCCGCCAGCCGCTGCACGTTGGCGCCGTCCACGGCCTCGACGATGCTGCCGACCACTTCGAAGGAGTCACCGGCGCCCGCCCGTTCCACCAGCGTGAAGAGCCCGTCCTGTTCCGCGAGGGCCAGGGCCGCGTCGGGGCGGCGGCCCGTGAAGGCGGCGATGCCCCAGTCCGCGGCGTCGCCGGCCCGGTGCGTGTACCAGGCCTGGTGCGAGCGGTGGAAGGCGCCCAGCCCCAGGTGCACGATGCGGGTGGGGGGCTTGGCTGACGGCCGGAGGGTGCGGTTGAGCCTGGGGAGGTCCACGGCGGCTTCCTGTTCGGCCTGCAGTCCTGCGGTCACAGCTTGAAGACCCTTCGCGGCGATCCGTCCACGAGGTCGACGATCAGTTCGTGGGCGCGTTCCTCGCTGACGCGGTGCTCGGCAACGAGCCGGGCCAGGAAAGAGGCCTCGATGCGGCGGGAGGCGTCGTGGCGGGCGGGGATGGAGCAGAAGGCGCGGGTGTCGTCGATAAAGCCCGAGGAGCGGGAGAACCCGGCGGTCTCGGTGACGGCGGAACGGAAGCGCAGCATGGCGTCCGGGGCGTCCAGGAACCACCACGGGGCGCCGAGGTAGACGGACGGATAGAAGCCGGCCAGCGGCGCGAGTTCGCGCGAGAACACAGTCTCGTCCAGGGTGAAGAGCACCAGGTGGAAGTCCTTGGCGGTGCCGAAGTCCTGCAGCAGCGGGCGGATCGCCTCGGTGTAGTTGACGGCGAACGGGATGTCGTGGCCTGTGTCGGCGCCGTACGTGTTGAAGGTGGGCTCGTGGTGGTTGCGGTACGAGCCCGGGTGGATGGTCATGACCAGCCCGTCCGCCACGGACATCCGCGCCATCTGGTACATCATGTGGGCTTCGAACGCGTCGCGGTCCTGCGCGGTCGCCTCGCCGGAACGGGCGCGGTCAAACAGCCGTGCGGCGTCGGCGTCGTCGAGCTTCAGCGTGGCCGGGGTCCGGACACCGTGGTCGGCCGAGACTGCGCCGTGGTCCACGAAATAACGACGCCGGTTCTCCAGGGCGGTGAGGTAACCGGCATAGCCGGTGGCGCCGTCGCCCGCTGCCGCGATCAGCCGGTCAACGTTCGCGGACCAGGTGGGGTGCGCGATGTTCAGGTAGGCATCCGGGCGGAAGGTGGGCAGGACACGGCCGTGGAACGTGGGGTCTGCCGCGATGGCCTTGTGACTGGCGAGGCTGTCCAGGGGATCGTCCGTGGTGGCCAGCACCTCGATGTTGAAGTCCTTGAAGAGCTGGCGGGGCCGGAAGCCCGGCTCCACGAGCCTGGCGGAAATGGCGTCGTAGCTGGCATCCGCAGTCTCGGCGCTGATCTCCTGCTGGAGGCCGAAGACGCTGCTGAACTGGGTGCGGAGCCAGTAGCCGGAGGCGGTGCCCTCGAACAATGGCCAGGCCTGGCAGAACTCGCGCCAGACGGTGCGGGAGTCCGGCTGGGACGCCTCGGAATCGCGCAGCCGGTCCAGCGGGACTCCGCTGGCGTGGACCAGGCGGGTGACGTAGTGGTCCGGGCTGACCAGCAGCGCTGCCGGGTCCGGGAAGGGCGTGTTGTGCTCGATGACTGCGGCGTCAACGTGCCCGTGCGGGGAAATGATGGGGAGGTCCTGGACGCGCTGCAGGAGGTCGCGCGCAATGCTGCGCGTTCCCGGGTCCGCGGGCAGGAGCCGGTCTGGGTTGGCGGCAATCGACTGTGACATACGTCAATGGTCCGGCGTGCACCAGTGTTTTGTCAACCGGTTGCCAAAAATTGCCATCGGGTTTCTGTTACTGCGCGGGAAGGAGCCTTCCGCTCGAGCCGCGCAGCACCAGCTCGGTCTCGACGCGCAGGATGCCCGCCGGTTCGGCGCTGCCGTGCAGCAGGTCGAGGAGGAGCGTGGTGGCGCCCGAGCCGCACTCCCCCAGCGGTGAACGCACGGTGGTGAGCGGCGGCGTGGTGAAGTCGGCGCCGAAGATGTCGTCGAAGCCCACGATGCTGATCTGATCCGGCACCACCACCCCGGCGGCCTGGAGTTCCTGCATGAGGCCGATGGCCAGCAGGTCGTTGTACGTCAGCACGGCCGTGGCGCCGCTGTCGCGCACGTCGCGCGCCACCTGCCTGCCGCCGTCGACCGTTGGCTTGCCGGATTCCAGCCGGACGGCCTCGAGCCGGGACCATTCGCAGGCGGCCTGGACGCCTTCCCAGCGGCGGGCGGACATCCAGGACTGCGGCGGTCCGGCGACGAATGCGACCTTCCTGTGTCCGTTGGCGGCCAGGCTGCGCACCGCCTCGCTGATGCCTTTGTTGACATCGGGAACCACGCAGGGCACGCCGTCGACCTCGCGGTTGATGACCACCACGGGCTTGTCGCCGGCCAGCGCGCGGATGTCGTCGTCGTCCATGCGGGGGCTGGCAAGGATGAGTCCGTCCGCCGTCGTCATCATCCGCCGGGCGGCCGTGAGCTCGGTGACGGCGGATTCGGCCGACTCTGCCAGCACCAGGGTGTAATCGCGGAGCGTGGCAGTGGTTTCCGCCCCACGGATGATGTCGAAGAACGTCGGGTTGGTGATGTCCGCGACGATGAGCCCGAACGTGTTGGTGCGGCCCGTGGGCAGGGCACGGGCGAAGGGATTCACCTGGTAGTTCAGTTCCGCCGCGGCGTCCTCGATGAGCTTCTGGGTCTTGGCGCTGACCCGGCCCGGCTTGCTGAGCGCCCGCGAGACCGTGGACGGGTTGACACCCGCAAGCTTGGCGATGTCGTAGATGGTGGCGTTGGACTTGCCGTTCCGGGCGTGCTTCCTGGCCGGGCCTGTGGGTGCGGCAGCTTCCGGCGTCTTGGGTTCAGTCACCGCCCCATCCTAACGAGGAACCCGCCCAACTGACTCGCAGTTAATGTCGTTTTGAGCCCTCAAAACGACATTAACTGCGAGTCAGTTGGGCAATGGTTTACGAGCGCTCGGGGAACTTGCCCTCGGCCGCGATGCGCTTGTTCAGCTCCGCCAGGAACTCGTCCTCGTCAAAGTCCAGGCCCACTTCGGTGCCGGTCCAGCTGGAGAGGTGGATGGCGTTGGCGAGCCGGACACCGCTGATGCCGTCAGAGCCCGGAGCCAGCAGCGGGGTGCCGTCCAGGATGTTGGCGGCGAAGTTCTCCAGCACGCCGGAGTGCTGCGCACCCCAGGCGGACTCGAACTCGATCACCTCGGTGGTGTAGTACTCCTCGGGATTCAGCTCGCCCATGAAGAGCTTGCGGACATCGTCCATGCCCATGCTGTCGCTGAGCTCGCGCTCGGGCTGCTTCAGGCGGGTCACGGTAGCGGTCTTGGAATTTTCGACGACGATCTTGCCTTGGTCGCCCAGAATCTCGAAGCGGTCGGTGCCGGTGAGGTCATGGGTGGCGGTGACGAAAACGCCGGTGGCGCCGTTGCCGTAGTCCACCACCGCGGTGACCTCGTCCTCGACGGCGATGTCGCGGCGGAAGCCGTAGGCCACCTTTGCATAAACGGATTTGGGCACGCCGCAGATCCACTGCCACAGGTCGAGCTGGTGCGGGGCCTGGTTCACCAGGACGCCGCCGCCTTCGCCGCCCCAGGTGGCCCGCCACTCGCTGGAGTTGTAGTAGCCCTGCGGCCGCCACCAGTTGGTGATGATCCAGTTGGTGCGGCGGATGGCGCCGATCTCGCCGTTGCTGACGATCTCCTTCAGCTTTTGGTACAGCGGGTTGTTGCGCTGGTTGAACATGATCGCAAAGGAGAGCTCGGGCTTGCCGGCGGCAAACTCGTTGAGCTCCTTGACCTGCTTGGTGTACACGCCGGCCGGCTTCTCCACGAGGGCGTGGATGTTGCGTTTGAGCGTCTCGATGCCCATTTCCGGGTGCAGGAAGTGCGGGACGCAGGTGACGACGGCGTCCACGTCGCCGCTTTCCAGCATGGCGATGTAATCGTCGTAGAAGGGCGCGTGCGGGTACTGGGAAGCGGCCAGTTCCTTTTTGGCGGGGTCGGTGTCGCAGATGGCGCCGATCACCATGTTCGGGACTGCGCCGTCAGCGATGAACTTCGCGTACATGCCGCCCTGCTGGCCCAGGCCAATGATGCCGAGGCGTACTTTCGTGCTCATTTATGGATCTCCCTATCTAGAAAAGGTCGGCGTGGCCCATGGCCACCAGGTTGTCGTAGGAGGTCTGCAGTGCATCCCAGACAGTGCGGCCGTACAGCTGGTCCTGCTCCACCAGCAGGTACCGCGCTCCGGCTTCCTGGGCGGCCGGGATGATGGACGGGAAGTCGAGGTTGCCCTCACCCACTTCGGCGAACTGGACCACATCCTTGAACTCGGCCATGAATCCTGCCACGTCCCCGGATTCCAGCAGCCCGAAGGCCGATTCCGGCAGCTGCCCGATCCGGTAGTCCTTGAGGTGCACCATGGCGGTGCGTCCGGCATACTTTTCCAGGGTCCGGACCGGGTCAAGACCCCCGCGCTGCACCCAGTGGACATCGATTTCCATGCCGATGGCCGGCGAGTTCTCCGCGATAATGTCCAGCATGTAGTTGCCGCCGAACTTCGCGAACTCGATGTGGTGGTTGTGGTAGTACAGGCCGATGCCGTGCTCCTGCAGGCGTTCGGCGTACTCGTTGGCCAGCTTTGCAAAGTCCACCACCGCGTCGATGGACTTCATTGCGGGGAAGGGCAGCATGCCGATCCGAAGCAGCTTTGAGCCCAGAGTCCTGGCGTCGTCCACGACTTTGTCGAAGTGGTCTTTGAGGGAGTCACCGGGCATGCCTTTGGGGGTTTCCATGGCAACAGACAGCGCTGCGATGTCCATGCCGAGTTCACTCCGGGCGCGGTCAAGTTCCGCCACGTTCTCCGCGGTCATGGGAATCTGGGAAATTTCGACGGCGTTGTAGCCGATCGCGCTGACCTTGCGGAGCGTTTCGAACGCCCCGAGTTCGGTGAAGCTGTCCTTCAGCATCATCGCTTGCACGCCGATGGTGGCTGTGTTTGCCATGGTGGTCCTTTCGTTGGTGCCGGTGTCCTCAGGCGGGGACGCCGGCCTGTTCGTTCTGCTGCCGCTGGATCTCCAGCAGCCGGTGCCGGTCTGCGCGGCGCTGTTCCTGGCGGTCCGGGTCAGGGACCGGGGATGCGAGCAGCAGCCGCTGGGTGTAGGGGTGGTCGGGATCCGTGGTGACAATGCCTGCCGGGCCCTGTTCGACGATTTCGCCGTGGTACATCACTGCCACCCGGTGGCTGATGTGCCGGACGACGTCCAGGTCGTGGGAGATGAACAGGTAGGAAACCCCGGTGTCCTTCTGGATCTGCAGGAACAGGTCCAGAACCTTTGCCTGCGTGGACAGGTCCAGGGCGCTGACGGGTTCATCGCAGACGATCAGCTTCGGAGACAACGCCAGGGCCCGGGCAATGGCAACGCGCTGGCGCTGGCCGCCGCTGAATTCCCGCGGCAGGCGGTGGATGGCGTCCGATGGCAGGCCCACCTGGTCCAGCAGTTCCTTGACCCGCTTCCGGGCTGCCGCCTGCTCCATGCCCTGCACGCCGAGGGGCTCAGCCAGGATGTCGCCGATTTCCAGGGCCGGGTTCAGCGAGGTGTACGGATCCTGGAAGACCACCTGCAGGTCGCGGCTCAGGGTCCGCCGCTGCTTGCGGGTGGCGTGGCCGATGTCCTGGCCTTCGAAGATGATCCTGCCCCCGGTCACCGGGGCGAGGCCGAGGACCGCCCGGCCCAGGGTGGTCTTGCCGGAACCTGACTCGCCCACCAGGCCCAGGGTCTCGCCCTGGCCGATGCGGATGTTGATGTCCGTCAGCGCCCGGAACGGCCTGGCCCGGAACTTCTTGCTGGGGTACTCGACCACCAGGTTGTCCACCTCAAGGAGTGGCTCAGTTTCCCTAATTTCCACGGTGCTCATGCGACCGGCTCCTTCTGGCTGGATACAAGCATGGACATTGGGGTCTTGCCTTCCAGCATGGACGCCAGCAGCGTCCGGGTGTACTGCTCCTTCGGGTTGCGGAGGATGTCGCGGACGGATCCTTCCTCCACCAGCCGGCCGTTCTGCATGACGGCCACCCGGTCGCAGAGGTCCGCCACCACGCCGAAGTTGTGGGTCACCAGGATGACGCCGATGTTCAGCCGCTGCTGCAGCTCGCGCAGGAGGTCCAGCACGTCGGCCTGCACTGTCACGTCCAGGGCCGTGGTGGGCTCGTCGGCGATCACCAGGTCGGGTTCGCAGCTGATGGCGCCGGCAATCAGTACGCGCTGGGCCATGCCGCCGGAGACCTCGTGCGGGTAAGCGTCAAAGGTCCGTTTCGGGTTCACGATCCCGACGTCGGTGAGCAGCTTCAGCGCGCGGGCGGTCGCCTCCTCCTTGGAGATCCCCAGGACCCGCACCATGGGAGTAACCAGCTGGTAGCCGATGGTGAAGGCCGGGTCCAGGTTGCTCATTGGCTCCTGCGGAATGTAGGAGATCCGTTTGCCCCGCAGCCTGGACAGGCGTTCCTGGCTGACCCGGTCCTCGCCCGGCGCCACGGTGTAGCTGCCGTCGAACTGGATGGAGCCGGCCACGATGCGGGCGTTGTCCGGCAGCAGGCCCAGGATCGAGAAGGCGGTCTGGGACTTGCCCGAGCCCGATTCACCCACGATGCCCAGGATCTCGCCCCGGTCAACGTGGAACGAAACGTCGTCCACCACCTTTTTCGTGGACCCGTCCGCCTGGGGATATCCGACGCCGAGATTGGTCACCTTCACGAGGTGGTGCTCGGTTCCGGCGTCGACGGCGGCCATTGACTTTCCGCCGGCGGCACGTACCGTACGCGCCTTGGCGGCTTCCGCCGTCGGGCGTTCAGCAGAAGCATTCGCGACCGGGGACCGCTTCTTGCGGTGCTTAATCTTTTCGCCGTCTTCCAGGGCGTCTCGGATGGCGTTGCCGAGGAGGACCAGCCCGCCGATGGTCAGTGCCATGGCAAGCGCGGGCCAGAAGAGCAGCGTCGGGTTCAGGTAGACGTTCTTGAACCCTTCGGAAAGCATGACGCCCCAGGTTGCCTTGGTGGGATCGCCCAGGCCCAGGAACTCAAGTCCGGACTGGATGGCGATGGCCACGCCGGCAATCGCCGCGGTCTGGATGATGATGGGCGCCCGGACCACGGAGAAGATGTGGCGGGCAATGATGCTGAGGTCCGAGAGTCCCGAAACGCGGGCGGCATCAACGTAGAGCTCGTTGCGCACCGACTGGACCGCTGTGCGGGTCAGCCGGAAGTAGGACGGGCTGATGAGGACGCCGAACGCGATCATGGAGATCCACACCGAAGGTCCGAACGCCGCGCGGATGGTGAGCAGCACGATCAGGCCGGGCAGGCTCATGAGGATGCTGACCATCCAGTTGGACACAGCCTCAAACCTGCCGGCGTAGTAGCCGGCGATCAGGCCGGCGGGCAGCCCGATGGCGATGGCAACACCGGCACAGAGCAATGCGGAAAGCAGCGTCAGCTGTGCGCCGAACAGCAGCCGGCTCCAGACGTCGCGCCCGGCGCTGTCGGTTCCCAGGATGTTTACGGAGTCAGGTGACGCGAGCGTCTTGGCGATGTTTGCGTGGTTCTGGTCAAAGGGCGCCAGGACCGGAGCGAGAAGGGCCAGCAGCGCAATGGTCACCAGGATCACCAGGGCTGCGATGCCGAGGGGGTTCCTGAGAAGGCGGCGGATGACGGTGGAACGGACCACTGTACCGCTCTGCCCGGTGTGCGTGGAAGGCACGGGAGCGGCCACTGCCGCGGTTTCTACGGAATCGCTCATGACACACGCACTTTCGGGTTGAGCCAGCCATTAAGAATGTCCACCAGCAGGTTCACCACAATGACCACGACCACCGTGTACATCACCACGCCCATCACCACAGGAAGGTCCGACTGGCCCGTGGCAGCGACCGCGAGCGGTCCCATGCCGGGCAGGGCAAAGATCTGCTCGATGATCACCACCCCTCCCAGCATGCCGATCAGCTGCAGGCTCAGCACGGTCAGGCCGGCCGGTGCGGCGCTGCGCAGCACGTGCTTGAACAGGATCTCGCGCTCACCGATGCCGCGGCTGCGCAGTGTCCGGACGTAGTCCCGCTCGAGCTGCTTGATGACGGCGCTGCGGATCTGCTGCGCGCCGCCGGTGACTCCATTGACCAGCAGGGCAATCACCGGAAGGGCCATGGAGTAGACCCACGCGTCCGGTCCGGATTCGGGTGAAATGGTGCTGGTGGCCGGGAAGAGGCCCAGCTGGATGGCCAGGAGGGTGACCAGGACGACGCCAATCACGAACCCCGGTACGGAGTCGCCAATGATGGCGCCGACCTGGACGGTCCTGTCCACCCAGCCGCGCTTGACGGCTGCAGCAACGCCGATCAGCGCTGCGCAGATGGCGATCAGGATCATTGCGGCGAAAACCATGGTCATGGTCACCGGAATCCGGGTGGCCAGGGAGTTGGCCACGGGTTCGGAGGTGAACCACGAAGCCCCGAGGTTCCCGCCCAGGGCATCGGCCACCCAGGCGAAGTACCGGGCCACGAGGGGCTGGTCCAGCCCCAGCTCGTGTTCCTTCAGCGCCACCTGTTCAGCGGTGGCCTGGTCGCCCAGGATGTTCCGGGCGATGCTTCCGCTGGACATGTACAGCAGGAAGAAGGTGAGCGCCGAGACAACAAACAGCACCACCAGCCCGCTGCCCAGCCGTTTCGCAATGAACCTGATCATGGCGTCCTACTTGGCGGGTGAGTAGTTATAGATGGACGGAACGGCCTGCTGGATCTGCGGTGTGACGTTCACCTTGGAGTTGTGGTAGTACATCTGGTTGACGCGGAACAGCGGTGCGAACCATGCCTGCTCCACCACATACTTGTTCACTTCCTGGGCCAGTTTGCCTGCCTCTGCGCCGCCCTTCTGGACAGCGTCGATCTTGGCCTGCAGCTCGGGCGTGGTGTTCTTGAACGGGTTGTACAGCGCCTTGGTGGAAACAATCTGGTTGACGGCGACCGTCGGCTCGCCCTGGAAGAGGGAGAAGTACATGGTGGTGAACTTCTGCGCGGCGACGTCGGACGTGAACGTGTTGGTCAGCGCGGCGCCCACTTTGAGGGTGATGCCCACGTCCGCCAGCTGCTGCTGGATCACGGAAATCTGGGTTTCAAAGCCGGGGACGCCGGGGATTTCCAGGGTGACGCCGTTTTCGTAGCCAGCTTCTTTGAGGAGCTGCTTGGCCTTGGCCGGATCGTAGCTGTAGTAGTTCTCCAGCTCTTCGGTCCAGGCTCCGCTGGCCTTGCCGAACGGCTGGGATGTCGGGGTGCCCTGGCCGAGCATCACCTGGTCGAGGATGGTCTTGCGGTCGAAGGCGTAGTTGATGGCCTGGCGGACCTTTACGTTGGCCAGTGCCGGGTTCTTGGCGCCGTCGCGGTCCAGGAGGAGCAGTCCCTGCCAGTCAACCTCGTTGGCAGCAAGTTTCATTTTGGCGCCTTCGGCCTGCTTGCCGTTCTTGGGGTCCAGGATGGTTGCGTCCACCTGGCCCGAGACAAGTGCGTTGGTGCGGGCGGTCAGGTCGGTGAGGATCTTGAACGTCAGCTTCTGGTACTTCTGCAGATCCTTGTTCCAGTAGTCCTTGCGGGCAGTGAATACCGTCTGGGAATCCTTGACCGACGCCGCCTTGTCCATGACATAGGGGCCGGAGCCGACCGGTTCGGTCTTGATGCCCTCGGTGCCGAGCGCCTTGGGGCTGCCCATCAGTCCGGCGGCCTGGCTCAGGAAGTACTCCAACGCCGGGTCCGGGGTGCTGAGGTTGATGTCGATGGTGTCGGCGTCCACCACGCTCACGTCCTTGACGGAGGCAAGCTGGGCCATCTGAGGGCCGTTGGCCGTCTTGAAGTGGTCCATGTTGGCTTTGGCAGCCTCGGCGTCGAACTTTGCGCCGTCACTGAACGTGACGTCCGTCCGCAGGTCCACGGTGAGCTTGGTGTTGGTGTTGTTGTACTTCCACTCTGTGGCCAGCATCGGGCTGAGCTTGCCGTCCGGCTGGCGCAGGATCAGTGTGTCGTAAACGGCCTGATAGGGCTGGAGGACGTGTCCCACGTGGGCCTGCGCCGGGTCCCAGGAGCGCACGTCCTGGATGGTGCCGATGGTCAGCGCCGTCGCGGTGCCGGCGCTTGAGCCCGCACCGGCACCTCCGCCACATGCGGTGAGTGCCAGCGAGGCACTGAGTACGAGGGCGGCTGCTGCCGCCTTGGGACCTAACTTCATTGTCGGCTCCTACTGAGTCTTTGGTCTGAGGTGAGTCAGAGCGAAGAGGTGTGGTGTGCACCACATATCTGGGGTGTGGGATTTACAGTACGGACTTTATTCGATCTTGGCAACCGATTGTCAAAAGTTTCGAGAATTGTTGCCAAGCCGGCCGCCAGGGCATCGGCGGCCGTTGCGTCGGGCACGAAAACGGCCGGAAACCGGCAACGGTTTCCGGCCACTTTCGCGACGACGCCGGGGCAAGGCTCAGCCGACGCGCTCAGACAGCTCCGGGTAGCTCTGGGCGTAGATCTCCTTGACGATCCGGAGCGACTTCGCTGCTTCCGCCGGACTGATCCAGAACGGCGCCGGGTCATCCAGCGTGGCGTAGAAGTCCTTGATAAGCAGCTCATGGGAGACACCCCAATACGAGCGCCCCCCGGTTTCGAGCACCCGCTCAGGGATGACCTCCACCGAGCCGTCGGCGTAGCTGACCGTGAGGTCGCCGCGCAGGCTGAGCGTGGCTGCCTCCGTGATGATGTCCAGCGTGACCGGGGCGTTGACGGCGTTGGCCAGCGTTGCGTAGAAGACGCTTCGGGCACCGCTCTCATGCTCTGCGGCGAATTCGGCCGTGTCCTCCACCTCGATCACGCCGCCCAGCGAGCGCGTTGCTGCCCGTCCTTCCACCTTGGCCACATCGCCCACCAGCCACTGCAGCAGGTCAACAGTGTGGATGGCCTGGTTCATCATCAGGCCGCCGCCGCCTTCAGCCCAGGTGCCGCGCCACGGGCGGTCGCGGTAGTAGTCGCCGGAGCGGTGCCACATCACGGTGGCCGAGGCGCCGAGCACCTGGCCCAGCCGGCCGTCGTCGAGCATCCTTCGCATGGCTTGCGACGTCGCGTTGTAGCGGTTCTGGAAGCAGACCGCGATCTTCGCCGGGCTGCGTTCGGCCGCCTCGATCAGCCGCCGGCCCGCCTCCTGCGTATGCGCAAGCGGCTTCTCGACGATCACGTTGATACCGCGCTCAAGGCAGTCTGCCGCTATCGACGCGTGGAGGTGGTGCGGTGTACAGACATGTACGACGTCGGGCCTCACTTTCTCGAGCAGGTCCAGGTGGTTCGCGTACCCCGGTACGCCATGGGCGGCTACCGCCGCCTCCAACCGGCCGGGGTCGGCGTCGCAGACGGCCACCAGCCGGGCGTCGTCCACGGTTGCGATCGCGCCGAAATGGACGCTCGATACGTCACCGCAGCCGATGACTGCTGCCGTGGTGCTCAAGAGAGTTCTATTCCGTTCTTTGCGGCGAGCCCGGCAAAGGCGCGGGCCGCGATGCCGAAGGCCACCGGCCCGGAGAATCCGCCCAGCTCGTGGGCGCTGGCCAGGTGCGGCTCCAGCGAGGCAAAGCCGGCAAAGCCGTCGGCTTTGAGTGCGGCGATGGTGGCGTCCAGTTCCCCGTCGCCTTCGCCGGCGGGGACCACTTCACCGGTGGCGGCCATGGCGTCCTTGACCTGGAAGTACTCGAGGTAGGGACGCAGCATGGCGTAGCCCTCGGTGTAGGGCTTGACGCCCACCTGGACGAAGTTGGCGTTGTCCCACGCAATGCGCAGGGCCGGCGAGCCGACGGTCTCCATGATGTCCAGGACCCGCTCCGGGGTATCGCCGTAAATGCCCTTTTCATTTTCGTGGAGCAGGACGATGCCCGCGGCCGCGGCCTCCTCCGCCAGGGCCGCCATGCGTTCCATCACGGCAGCGCGGATATCTTCCTGGCTCTGCCCCTCCGCACGGTAGAAGGAGAAGATGCGCACATACCTGGCGTCCAGGCCCTTGGCTACCGAAATGATCTGGCGGAGCCGGGCGACCTCATGCTCCACGGGCAGGCTGGCGTCCACCTTGCCGATGGGGCTGGCGACGGCGGATACCTTGAGGCCCTTCTCATCCAAAATGGCCTTGAGCCGCTCCACGGCGCCCTGGTCCAGCTCTGACACGTTGGTACCCCACGCACTGCGGACTTCGATGTGGCTGGCGCCGAGGGCCAGCAGCACCGCGGCCTGAATGGCGGGATCGGGGTCTACTTCGTCGCCGAAACCGGACAGGCTCCACACGGCATTGGGTTGAGTCACGAAATCTCCTTGGTAGTCCCGGCGCATTTCCTGCCGGCAGGGCGCGGTGATGCAGTTCACAGAAGTGTCTTGCCCACGAGTCTAGCGAGCATGGCGTCTTTTGACAACCGATTGCCATAGGATGGCAAATATGCCATTCTTGTTTCAAGCTGTGGCAGCGGTCACAGTCGGAGATCCGACGTTCAGAGAGGAACGCCCATGGCGACGCAACCAGTGGCAGCAGACCGGCCTGCCACCATCCACGACATCGCCGCTTTGTGCGGCGTCGCCGCGTCAACAGTGTCACGGGCCCTGACCAATCCGGACCGCGTCAACGTCCGCACCCGGCAGCGGATCCAGGCCGCCGCCGTCGAACTCAACTACACGCCGAACTCGCAGGCCAAGGCACTCAGCTCCGGCCGCACCGGTGCCGTGGGCGTCATGGTCCCGGACATCACCAATCCCTTCTACTTCGACCTCATCCGCGGCACCCAGCTGCAGCTGAAGGCGGCCGGCTACACACAGCTGCTGGTGGACACCGAGGAGTCGGACGAGGTCGAGGCCAGCACCTTGGAGCAGTTGCGCAAAAGCGCCGACGGCGTGGTGGTGACGGCTTCCCGTCTCAGCGACGACGCACTCCTTGCCGCAGCCGCGAAGATTCCCCTGGTCACCATCAACCGCGACGTTCCGGGGGTTCCCGCCGTCATCATCGACACGCCTGCCGCCACCCTGCAGGCTTTGGACCACCTCATCTCGCTGGGCCACCATAGGGTCGCCTACATCGCCGGACCTAAAACCTCCCAGTCCAGCACCCGGCGGTGGGCCACGCTGTCCGAAGCTGCTGAGGAGCGCGGCGTGGAGGTGCGCAGGCTCGGGCCTTTCGCACCCAAGACGCAGTCCGGCGCCGCAGCCGCAGATGCCGCTGTGCACAGCGGCGTGACTGCGTGCATCGTCTTCAACGACCTCATCGCCATCGGCATGCTTCAGCGCCTGCGCGAACGCGGCCTCAGCGTGCCGCAGGATATGAGCATTGTGGGCTGCGACGACATCTTCGGCGCCGACTTCTGCAACCCGCCGCTGTCCACCATGGCCTCCCCTATCGAGCAGGCCGGCCGCGTCGCGGTATCCATGCTGCTCGCCCAGCTGAACCCGCTCGCCGGCGGCGGCACGCGCAGCCGCTCCGTCATGCCAACGCATCTGACGGTCCGTGGCTCCACCGGCCCGGCACCGGCATAGCCGCCGGCCGGGCAGCCGGCCGTGGCTCCGCCGCCCCGTGGCTCCGCCGCCCCGGCGCTCAGGCGCTCAGGCGCCGCGGCGCTCCGGCGGAAACAGTTGAGCCTCGCGGATCGCGCTGACTAGGCTGAGTCTCATGCGCACACTCCAAGCCAAGATCATCGAAGAAATGGGCGTCCAGCCCCAGATCGATCCCGCAGAGGAGGTGCGCAAACGCGTCACTTTCCTGAAGGAATACCTCAAGGCCACCGGCACCAGCGGCTTTGTCCTGGGCATCTCCGGCGGCCTCGATTCGTCGCTCGCCGGGCGACTCGCGCAGCTGGCGGTCGAGGAACTGCGGGCCGAGGGCACGGACGCGCAGTTCGTGGCGGTCCGCCTCCCCTACGGCGTCCAGCACGACGAGGAGGACGCCCAGGCTGCCCTGGACTTCATCAAGGCCTCCAAGGAATGGACCTTCAACATTTCCGCGGCCGTGGACGGCTTCGAGGACGAGTTCGAAAAGACTGTCGGCAACGGGATCTCCGACTTCCACAAGGGCAACACCAAGGCCCGCACGCGCATGATCGCCCAGTACGCCCTGGCCGGTGAGCACAACTACCTGGTGATCGGCACCGACCACGGCGCTGAATCCGTCACCGGGTTCTTCACCAAGTTCGGCGACGGCGGGGCCGACATCCTGCCGCTGTTCGGCCTCAACAAGCGGCAGAACCGGGCCCTGCTGGAGCACCTCGGTGCCCCCGAGCGGGTGTGGAAGAAGGTCCCCACCGCCGACCTCCTGGACGACCGGCCCGGCCGCACCGACGAGGACGAACTGGGCCTGAGCTACGACCAGATCGACGATTACCTCGAGGGCCGCGACGTCGGCGACAGCGCAGCAGAGCTGATCGAGCAGAAATACCTGCGGACCCGGCACAAGCGCACCGTTCCGGTCAGCATCTTCGACACCTGGTGGAAGCACGAGGGTCCGGAAGAGGCCAGGGCAGGACTCTGACGCGGGTTTCGCGGGCCGCCGGGGCTAGGGCAGCAGCAGGATCTTCCCCCGGCCGTGGCCGACGCGGCTGATTGCCAGCGCGTCGGCGGCCTCGATCAGCGGCATCCGGTGCGCGATAGTGAAGGTGATCTGCCCCTCGGCGGCGAGCGTCCCCACTTCCGCTACTCGGCCCTCGAGCTGGTGGACGGCCGCCAGCCCGGCCGCGGATGACCGCTCGCCCGGAACGGTGGTCACCGCCCGGCCGGCCCCTTGGAGCAGTTCGGCTGTTGCCGCCAAGGAATCCTCGCTCCCCACAGTGTCCAGGACGGCGGTGACCGTGCCTGCTGCATCGGCCAGGGAGCGCACCCTGTCCGCAAGCCCGGGGCCGTACGTCACGGGTTCTGCGCCCAGCTCGCTGAGGTACTCCTGGTTGGCCTCCGACGCCGTGCCGATCACCCGTGCGCCGAAGGCCTGCGCGATCTGGACCGCCGCCGAGCCAACCCCGCCGGCGGCGCCGTGGATCAGTACCGTGTCCCCGGCGCCCACCGTGAGCTGCTTCAGGGCCGAGTACGCAGTGCCCCCCGCCACCGGGATGCATGCCGCCTGCTCGAAGTCCACGCCTGCCGGCAACGGGGTCAGCTGGTCGGCCGGCACCACGGCTTCCGTCCGGTAGCCGCCCAGACGTCCGTTCCAGATGACCTCGTCACCCACCACAAAGCCCTCAAAGGCGGGCCCGACGGCGGTGACGACGCCGGCCGCCTCGCTGCCGGGCACGGCCGGAAAGTCCAGGGGAACCCACTTTTTCAGGTACCCGGCCACGAGCTTCCAGTCCACGGGGTTGACGCTGACCGCCCGGAACTCCACCCGCACCAGGCCGTCACCCGGCTCGGCCAGATTCTCCGGACCCACCTTCAGGACCTGCGGATCGCCGTATTCCTCAAAGTAGACCCGCGTGCTCATGGCTCTGGCTCCTTCGATGCTGTCCAGGCTTCTCCAAGGGGAAGGACTCTTCTGCAAGGGTAGGCACGCCCGGCAGGCATCACAACAGTTTTAGTTCTGCCGCCTGCGCTGGCCGCCGGCACCGAGCCGTACAGTGAGCCGATGGGCCTCCTCCAGCAGGAGCCGCCCCAGCAGTTCGCGCCGGTCCTCCCGGAAACGTGGTTCGATTCCGGTCAGGGACAGAGCCCACGACGGCCGGCCGGCCTGGTCGAAGACCGCCGCGCCCATCCCCCAGCTGCCTTCCAGCACCAGGCCCGGGTTCACCGAGTAGCCCAGCCGGCGGCTCTGGTGCAGGTTGTTCCGGACCACGTCTTCCGGGTGCCCGTTGGCGTACTTGCCGGCGTGGGCAACCCAGTCCCCCAGGATCTGCTCCTGCTCTTCCTCAGGCAGGAACGCCATGATCGCCGTTCCGGCCGATGCCACGCCCAGCGGAAACCGGACACCCTCGTGAAGCACGAAGGAGCGGACGGGAAAGCTGCCCTCTTCGCGCAGCAGGCACACGGTCTCGCCGCCCCGCCGGATCGAGAAGAAGGCACTCTCGCCCGTTTCCTCGGCGAGCCGGCGAAGACTCGGCCTCGCCAGGTCCTCCAGCGGAAAACGCGCCGCGGCCACCGAGCCCATCAGCAGGGCCTCTGGGCCGAGCACCCAGTTCCCGCTCAGGGGGTCGTGGTCCAGGAGCCCCTCGGCCGCGAGCGATGTCAGGAGGCGGTGCACAGTAGGACGGGTCAGCCCCGAGTCCCGCACCAGCTCCACGAGCGGGCTCCCCTCCGGCTTGCGTCCGACGATGCGCAGGAGGCCCGCGATACGGCTCACGACCTGTGCGCCCTGGACCGGTGACTGATTCACAATTACTCCTCATTTATCCATATTGTGGACACTTATCAGCCTATCGTCCACAGTATAAAAGCCCGGTCAGTACCCGACGAACAGTCCTTGACACTGCCACAAGAGCCCGCTTACGCTCCACAGCCAGAACCAGCGTCCATAAAGTGGACTGCGGCACCGCTCAACGAGGAGATACGATGTCCAAACTGAAATCCAGTGCCGCCGAGGCCCTGCACGATGTCCTCCGGGACGGAATCACCCTGGCTGTAGGCGGGTTCGGCCTGAGCGGGATTCCGGCCGACCTCATCGAGGCCGTCCGCGATTCCGGCGTCCGGGATTTGACCGTGGTGTCGAACAACATGGGAGTGGACGGCAAGGGCCTGGGCATCCTGATCGAGGCCGGCCAGGTCCGCAAGGTGATCGCGTCGTACGTCGGCGAAAACAAGCTGTTCGCCGAGCAGTACCTCGCCGGCGTCCTCGAGGTGGAGTTCACCCCGCAGGGCACCCTGGCTGAGCGGCTGCGCGCCGGCGGCGCCGGCATCCCGGCCTTTTACACCAAAACCGGGGTGGGCACCCTGGTGGCCGAAGGCAAGCCGCATGAGGTGTTCGACGGCGAAACGTACGTCCGGGAACGCGCCATCCGGGCCGACGTCGCACTGGTGCACGCCCACACCGCCGACACGGACGGCAACCTGCTCTACCGCCATACCGCCCGGAATTTCAACCCGGTGGTGGCCACCGCAGGCACCGTCACCGTTGCAGAAGCGGAGCTCATCGTCGAACCGGGTGCGCTGGACCCGAACCACATCGTCACGCCGGGCGTCTACGTGCAGCACCTGGTCCGGGCAAGCAACAGGGTCAAGGACATCGAACAGCGCACTGTCCGCCCCCGCACTGAAGCTGCAGTGCCTGCCTGAGCCCGCACCTGCAGCCTGAGCAAGCACCTGCAGCCCCCTCCCCAGCGCCCCCCGGCGCGAACGAACACTTAAGCCCCGTTTTTGACCTGACCTTTTTGACCCAAGGAGACCCCGTGGCCTGGACCCGGAACGAAATGGCTGCCATCGCGGCCGAAGAACTGAACGACGGCGACTACGTCAACCTTGGCATCGGCATCCCGACGCTGGTGGCCAACAACCTGCCCGACGGCGTCCGCGTCGTGCTGCAGAGCGAGAACGGGCTGCTCGGCATGGGTCCCTTTCCCTACGAGGGCGAGGAAGACGCCGACCTCATCAACGCCGGCAAGCAGACCGTCACCATCCTGCCCGGCGGCAGCATCTTCGACTCCGCCACGTCCTTCGGCATGATCCGCGGCGGGCACGTGAAAGTCGCGATCCTCGGCGCCATGCAGGTCTCCGGCACCGGCGACCTCGCCAACTGGACCATCCCCGGCAAGATGGTCAAGGGCATGGGCGGCGCAATGGACCTCGTCGCCGGCACACCGCGCGTCGTTGTCCTCACCGAACACAACGCCAAGGACGGCTCAGCGAAGATCGTTCCCCACTGCACCCTGCCCCTGACCGGCGTGAGCGTCGTGGACCGGATCATCAGCGACCTCGCCGTCTTCGATCTCCACAGGAAGAACGACGGCGGTCGGCAGCTCATGCTCACCCGCCTCGCCCCCGGCATCACGGTAGACGAGATCCGGGAGAAGACGGAGGCTGACTTCTCCGTGGCCGCGGGGCTGCTCGCCGAACCGGCCCAGCTTTGACAGACTGCGCCGCCACGGAGACGTGACCAGCGGCTGCCTGCGGCCCAAACCCGGGCCAGTACGGGTCAGCCCCGTCCGCGGATCAGCCGGGCGATCTCGGCAAAGCCCAGGCGCTCGGCGTTCTGCAAGGCCGTCCTGCCCTGCGGGTCGCGGATGTCGGGGTCGGCGCCGGCATCGAGCAGCTGCCGGACCACGTCCTGCTGCCTCGGCCCTCCGTTGTTCAGAAGAATGGCTTCCTGCATCGCGGTCCAGCCGAGCTTGTTCACATGGTTGACGGGGACTCCGGCAGCAATGAGGATGCGCACGGTCTCCACATGCCCGTGCTCGCTGGCCGGGATCAGGGCAGTGCCGCCGAAACGGTTGGTGCTCCTGACGTCCGCACCGTTGGCCAGAGTCAGCCGCAGAATCTCGTTGAAGCCCTCGGCACCGGCGTACAGGAAGGCCGAATCCTGGATGGCGTCCTTGGCGTTCACGTCGCCGCCGCCGCGGATCAGCTGCGCCACGAGTGCCGAGTCGTTGGCCTTCGCGGCCAGGACCAGCCGCTGGTCCAGCTTCCGCTGCTCAGCCGGGGACAGGGAGGGACGCGTTGCGGCGGGAGCGGACGACGGCGGCCGCGTGGTGCCGCTAGCTCCGAAGCCGTCCCCCGCCGTCGGGCTTTCCGTCGCCGAGGCGCCCGGGCCAGAACTGGCCGGGGCAGAACTGGCCGGGGCAGAACTGGCCGGGGCCGGGCCGCCGGCCGACGGCGTGCCGGAAGTGCACCCCGCCAGCAGGGACGCCACCAGCACCATCAGCCCCGCGAGCGGAAGAGCGGCAGCCTGCCGGCCGCCGTCGTACTTGCGCTGTTCCCTGTGCACGCCGTCGGAACCGCCCCCGACCACAGCCGACACCCTACTTGGCGGCGATCACGGCGGCGCCGGCCTCGGCGCAGGCTTCATCCAGCTTGCCGTCGGGGGCACCGCCCACGCCGATGCCCGCCACGGAAACGCCGTTCACTTTCAGCGGGACGCCGCCCGGGAGGAAGAGGGTGCCGGGAAGGTCAGCGATGCTCGGGCCGTTGCCGGTAATGCGCTTGGCAAGTTCGCTGGTGGGGCTTCCGAACGCCGCGGCGGTGTACGCCTTCTGCTTGGCGGATTCGATGGTGTGCTCAGCGGCGTTGTCGCCGCGAAGGAGCGCCTGCACGGTGCCGAACCGGTCCACCAGGGCAACCGTGACGAACGGCAGCTTGTCGGCCTGGCACTTGGCGAGCGCGGCGCCCACCGCCTTCGCCGAGGCGCCCACGGTGATCCGGTTCTGGGCGACGACGTTGTCCGTACCCGGCTGGACATCAGCGGCGGGCACGGCTGCCTGGGCTGCCGCCGGCTGCACGGCGGCTGACGCGGGCTGCACGGAAGCCGCCGCGGGGGAAGACCCTGACCCGGCATTGGCGACGGCGGTGGCACCGGCGGTGATGACGAGCGCTCCGGCTGCCGCGGCGGCAAAAATCTTCTGGGACTTCTTCACGGTGGTTCTCCTTCGGTGGGCGGCGAGCGGCCGGTGTTGTTGTCGGGTCCGTGATGCGGTGACTGCGGGCGCAGCCAAACGGCTACCTTTCCATGGTGGACCTGCGCCGGCGGGGGCGCATCAGGCCATCAGTTGGGGCTGGCTGGTCCTTCTGGCTGGCGGTATCAGCCAAAAGGCTGAGAGACCAGCAAGGGCACGGGCAATAGCATGGTTCGTAGCACGCCATCCACCGGAACCGGACCCGCCATGTCTTCAGCCCCCACCGCCGCACCGGAACTTCCTCCCGCACGCACCGGCCCGGTTCCCGCCAGCCGGCTGGGACGGATCGACGCCGCGGTCCACCTGGGCTTCGCCGTGCTCATGGTCGCCTCGGTGGTGCGCTATGTGATGCGGCACAGCGCCCAGGACAACCTGCTGGTGCTTGCGCTGGCGGCTGCCGCCTGCGCCCTCTACACGGTCATCGCCGTCCTCGCCCAGCGAGGGCGTCCCTGGGCCTTGTGGATGTTCATCCTCGTGGCCGTCTGGGCCGTGCTGGTGGTTTCCGCGCCCAGTTTCGCCTGGTGCTCGTTTGCCCTGTTCTTCCTGTGCCGTATCTCCTTCACCGGGGCGGTCGCCTACGCGGCGGCGGGGGCGACGGCGGCAGCCACCGCCGCCGGACTGTTCCGGCTCAGCGACGGCAGCGATCTGGCCATGCTTCTGGGACCGCTGGCCGTGGGTGTCCTGCTGACCCTGATCTACGACCGCATTGAGCACGACGCCGCCGAGCAGCGGCGCCTGCACCACGAAGTGTCGCTCGCCCAGGGTCAGCTGGCCGCCAGCGAGCGCCGCGCCGGCACCATCGCGGAGCGCGAGCGTGTCTCCCGGGAGATCCACGACACCGTGACCCAGGGCCTCGCCAGCAGCCTGCTCCTGCTCGAGGCCGCAAACCGTGCCTGGCCGGAGCCGGCGTCCCGGCAGGATCTTCGGCACGCCAGCGAACTACTGCGCCGGAACCTCTCCGACACGCGCAGCCTGGTTCACGAGCTGGCCTCGCCCGGCCTCGACGCCTCGCCGCTGCCGGACGCCCTGCTGCAGGCCGCCTCGCAGTACGTGCCGGACGCCAGGCTGCTGGTCACCGGCGAACCGCGGGCAGTTGCCGCCGAGGTCCGCCATGCACTCCTCAGGGTGGTGCAAAGCGCCGCCGCGAACGTCAAACTTCACGCCTCTGCCAGCACCACCACCATCACCCTGGGCTTCCTGCCGGAGGCGGTCACGCTGGACATTTACGACGACGGCACGGGCTTTGATCCGGCGGCGGTAGCACCGCCGTCGGACGCCGGAGGATACGGCCTGCGGGCGATGCGGCAGCGGGTGGAGCAGCTGGGCGGCGCCTTCTCGGTGGAAAGCGCCCCGGGCGAGGGAACCGTTGTGGCGGCGCAGCTGCCAGCAAAGCATCTGCCAGTGAAGGGGGAAGGATGAGCGCCATCACCGTGCTCCTCGTGGATGACCACCTCGTGGTCCGCAGCGGGCTGAAGGCCCTGCTGGGTACGCAGCCGGACATCGAGGTGGTTGCCGAGGCGACCTCCGGCGAGGAAGCCCTGGCCGCCGTGGAGGGGCACTCCCCCGACGTCGTGGTGATGGACCTGGCCATGGGCCCGGGCATGGACGGGATCGAGGCCATCAGGAAGCTCCGCGAGCGCAACCGCAGGCAGGCCGTGCTGGTGTTCACCACCTACGATTCCGACGCCGACATTGTCCGTGCCGTGGATGCCGGGGCGATGGGCTACCTCCTGAAGGACGCCGCACCGGAGGAGATCTTCGCTGCCGTCCGCGGCGCCGTCCAGGGCAAAAGCGTCATGAGCCCGCCGGTGGCCTCCCGGCTGTTCCAGCAGCTGCGCAATCCTGACGAGGTCCTGACCCCGCGGGAGGCCGAGCTGCTGAGTCTCCTCACCGAGGGGCTCAGCAACAGGGAGCTGGGGCAGCGGCTGTTCATCTCCGAGGCCACCGTCAAGACCCACCTGGCGCACATCTACGCCAAGCTGGGCGTGGAGACCCGGGCCGCGGCCATTGCCACCGCCATCCGCCGCGAGGGGATGCGCTAACAGCAGCCGGGGCGCTTCCGGAGCGAAACAGGGTCAGGACTGCGGCGGCCGTCCCCGGGACTAGACTCGATCCCGTCCAGCCCCGCCCTTTCGAGAGGAGCAGCCATGCGCGCCACCATCATCCACGGACCCGGAGACATCAGGGTGGAGGACCGCGACTACCCGGCCGTCCAGCTCCCCACGGACGCCGTGGTCCGCGTGACGGCCGCCTGCGTCTGCGGCTCGGACCTGTGGCCGTACCGTGGCGTGAAGCCGGTCCGCCATGCCTCCGCCATCGGCCACGAATTCGTTGGCGTCGTGGAAAGCACAGGCTCTTCCGTTTCTTCGCTTCAGGCGGGCGACTTTGTCATCGCCCCCTTCGTGGTCAGCTGCGGACAGTGCCCGCAGTGCCTCAACGGCGTCACCGTCGCCTGCGACCACCTCGCCGGCTGGGGCGGAAAGGACGACGCGGGATTCGCCGTCGACGGCGGCCAGGGCCAGGCTGTGCGCGTCCCGCTCGCTGAATCGACGCTCGTCAAGGTGCCGGATGTCGGCGAGCCGGACGCAAAGCTGCGCAACAGCCTGCTGACCCTCTCGGACGTCATGGCCACCGGGCACCACGCCGCCGTCAGCGCCCAGGTGGGCCCCGGCCGGACCGTTGTGGTGGTGGGCGACGGCGCGGTGGGGCTCTGCGGCGTCCTGGCGGCCAAGCGGCTCGGCGCCGAGCGCATCATCGCGATGTCCCGCCACGCCGACCGGCAGGCCATCGCGCGAGAGTTCGGTGCAACGGACATTGTGGAGGAGCGCGGGGACGACGGCGTCGCCAAGGTCCGCGAATTGCTCGGCGGAGTGCTGGCCGACTCGGTGCTTGAGTGCGTGGGAACCAAGGAGTCCATGGAGCAGGCACTGCATTCCGTCCGTCCCGGCGGCGCCCTGGGCTTCGTCGGGGTCCCCACAGGCGGAGCGGAGATCCCGCTGCGCTACCTGTTCGACAAGAACATCACCGTGTCCGGCGGAATGGCTCCTGCCCGCACGTACATTCCCGAGCTGCTCAAGGACGTGCTCTCCGGCGCCATCAATCCGGGGCGGGTGTTCGACGTCGAGATGCCGCTCGAGGAGGCACCGGAAGCCTATCGCGCGATGGACGAGCGCCGGGCCATCAAGGTGCTCCTGACGCCGTAGAACGGTTGCGCAGGCCCGGCACGGGGGCTACCGTGATCCGCATCAGACACCACCGCCGTTGAGGAGCCGTCATGGCCGGGTTTGTGCAGATCATCGAATTCCAGACCTCACGCATCGAAGAGGTCGAAGCCCTCGGCCGCCCGTCGAGAACCGAGGGAACCAGCGCGCCGACGTTCCGCCGCATCAGCGCCACCGCTGACCGGGACCGGCCCGGCACGTACTTCACCATCGTGGAGTTCGACTCCTACGAGTCCGCGATGGAGAATTCCAACCGGCCTGAAACGTCCGACTTCGCCGCGAAGATGGCGGCGCTGTGTGACGGTCCGCCGGTTTTCCGCAATCTCGACGTGATGTGGGAGGACACCGGACAGGAGCCCGAGACCACACCCTAGGGCAGGAAACGGCGCCTCCAAGTGACGTTTGGGGACAAAATCTCCCGTTACAGGTGGGACTCCTGATGACGGCAGGTATTGCACGCCCGGCGGATGGCCCATAGGTTGGAGACAGCGGACAACAGTTTCCGTCTCTGCCTGCTGTCGGAGCAGGTCCAGAAAAGGGTTACAAAGGAAGTAGCAATGGCAACAGGCACAGTTAAATGGTTCAACGCCGAAAAGGGCTTCGGCTTCATCGCTCCGGATGACGGATCGGCAGATGTATTCGCCCACTACTCGGCAATTGCCTCCAGCGGCTACCGCTCCCTGGATGAAAACCAGAAGGTCGAATTCGAAGTGACCCAGGGCCCCAAGGGTCCGCAGGCAGAGAACATTCGCCCGCTGTAACGGCTTTCCAAAGACTCCCCTGTCCGTGCCCCTGCACGCACAGGGGAGTTTTTTGGTTTCCTGGCAGGACATTTCTGCACCACTTTCACCGGCTGCGGGGACCGTTCCACGCGCTGCGCCACGCCGTTTCGCGCCCGGAAACAGGCCCGGCCCGGCAAAGTGGTGCAGAATTGCCGCGATTTCAGGATTTGGTCCCCGCCTGCCCGGTAGAGTGCCGCCATGGATGAAAAAGCGACCCTGCACCATTACCTGCGGACACGGCGCGCGCAGCTGCTCGCCAAGCTCGACGGCCTGGGTGAATATGACGTCCGCCGGCCGATGACGCCCACCGGCACCAACCTCCTGGGCCTGGTCAAGCATGTGGCCAGCGTGGAATTGGGCTATTTCGGCGACGTGTTCGGACGGCCCAGTGACCGGGAGCTGCCCTGGTTCGCCGACGGGGCCGAGCCGGACGCGGACATGTGGGCCACCCCGGAGCAGACCCGGGCCGAAATCGTGGAGCTGCACCACTTCTCAGCGGCGCACACCGATGCCACCATCGAAGAGCTGTCCCTGGACGCTCCCGGAGTTGTGCCCTGGTGGCGTGAGGAACGCAGGCATGTGACGCTGCACCAGATGCTGGTACACATGTGCGCCGAGACGGCCCAGCACCTGGGCCACGCAGACATCATCCGCGAGCTTATTGACGGCTCGGCCGGGCAGGGGCCCAACGACCCCAACCTTCCACAGCGGGGCTCCGCGGAGCAGGCCGCCTATGTGGGGCAGCTGGAGGCCGCGGCGCGGAAAGCATCCGCACTGGCCGGGTGAGGCCCTGATGCGCCAGGCCGCGCTAGACGAAGGCCGATTTCCCCGTGACTGCGCGGGCCACGATCAGTGAGTTGATCTCGTAGCTGCCTTCGTAGGTGTAGAGGATCTCGGCGTCGCCGAAGAGTTTTCCCATCTCGAAGTCGCTGCTGATGCCGTTGCCGCCCAGCAGGGACCGGCCCATGGCCACGGACGCGCGGGCCAGCCGGGTGGTGGTGGCCTTGGCCATCGCCGCCTGGGCCATTTCCAGCCTGCCCTCCTCCTGGATCCGGGCCAGCTGCGACATCAGGGCCAGCGAGGCAGACGCATTGCCGAGGATTTCGGCGAGCTGCTGCTGGATGAGCTGGAAACGTGCCAGCTCCTTGCCGAACTGGCGGCGCTGCAGCGAATAGGAACGGGCAACGTCAAAGGCCGCCAGCTGAATCCCCGCAGCCTGCCAGCCCACCCAGGCCCGGGAATCCCGCAGCAGCTCGTTGGCCTTGGTGAAATCCGTGGCGCCGGGCAGCATGTTGGTTTCCGGGATGCGGACGCCGTCCAGCGCGATGTCTGCGTTCTGCATGATCCGCAGCCCGATCTTGTTGCTGATCTTGGTCGCCGTGTAGCCGGGCCGGTCCGTTTCGACGATGAAGCCCTTGATCTGCTGATCGGCCGTGTCCCGTGCCCACACGAGTGCGAAGTCGGCGATCGTGCCGGCACCGATCCACCGCTTGGCACCGTCGATGACCCATTCGCCGCCCTCGAGCCGGGCCGTGGTGGCCAGCCCGCCTGCAATGTCCGAGCCGTGCTCCGGCTCGGTCAGCGCGAAGGCCCCCAGCTGCGTGAAGGCGGTCAGGCCAGGCAGCCACCGCTGCTTCTGTTCCTCCGACCCCAGGGCGTCAATCATGCCGACGATCAGTTCGTTGTGAATGCCCACCAGCGCGGACAGGGACACGTCGGCCCGGGCGACCTCAACGTACATGAGGCCCTTGAAGAGCGTGGATGTCCCGTCCGTCTGCAGCCCCCCAAGCCCGTACTTTCCCAGCTCCGCGAGCAGCCCGAACGGGAACTCCTCCCGGTTCCAGTATTCGATGGACTGGGCCCGGACCCTTGACTGCAGGAAGTCCCGGATCTCGAGATAGCGGGAACGCTCGGCCGGCGGAAGCAGGTCCGCAACATACATAAGATCCGCATCGGCAAACGGTGGCGCAGCGTTCCCCGGTTCCCCCGCTGTAACCTCTGTGGGCTGTCCGTTGTCACGTCGTTGTGGCTGCACGGGCATAGATCCCTTCGCTCTTCCAAACCCTTGGATGTCCTAGTATATTGCACAGTGATGTGGATCACTAGGACGTGAATCCCCAGGCGAAAGGTGCCCAATGACAGTCACCGACGACTTCCGTGCCGCACGCGACCAGCTGCTCGCCCTGCGCCAGGACTACCCGCAGGCGAGAACCAGCTTCGAATGGCCGCGGCCAGCAGAGTTTAACTTCGCTCTCGACTGGTTCGACGCCATCGCGGCCGGTCCTGCCACCGGCCAGAACCCCGCGCTGGTGATCGTGGAACAGGACGGTTCGGCCACCCGCCGCAGCTTCGCCGAACTGTCGGCGCGGTCCGGCCAGGTGGCCAACTGGCTCCGCAGCCAGGGCCTCAAGCGCGGCGACCGCATGATCATCATGCTGGGCAACCAGGTGGAACTGTGGGAACTCGTGCTGGCAGGCATCAAACTGGGCATCGTGCTGATTCCCACCACCACCCTCATGGGACCCGCGGACCTGAAGGACCGGGTGGAGCGCGGCGAAGCGGGCTGGGCCGCCGTCGGCAGTGCCAACCTCGGCAAATTTGCCGAGGTGCCCGGCAGCTACCGGCTCATCGAAATCCCCGACGCCGGCCGGACTGCAGGTGCCACCGGCGCCACCAATACTGCGGAGGCCCTGCACTATGCAGACTCCACCGCCGCCCCCAGCGACTTCACGCCGGATGCCCCCACCTTGGCGGACGAAACCCTGCTCCTCTACTTCACCTCGGGCACCACGTCCAAGGCCAAGCTCGTGGAACACACCCACACCTCCTATCCGGTGGGCCATCTGTCCACGATGTACTGGATCGGACTGGAGCCGGGCGACGTGCACCTGAACGTGGCTTCCCCCGGCTGGGCGAAACACGCCTGGTCCAACCTGTTCACCCCGTGGATTGCCGAGGCCTGCGTGTTCGTCTACAACTACGAGCGCTTCGACGCCAAGGCCCTCATGGAGCAGATGGACCGGGAGAAGGTCACCAGCTTCTGCGCCCCGCCCACCGTCTGGCGGATGCTCATCCAGGCCGACCTCAGCCTCCTCCAGAATCCGCCCACCAAGGTTGTGTCCGCCGGCGAGCCGCTCAACGCGGAGGTCATCGGCCAGGTCCAGCGGGCCTGGGGCCAGACCATCCGCGACGGCTTCGGCCAGACCGAGACCACCGTGCAGGTCGCCAACACCCCTGGCCAGCCGGTCAAGATCGGCGCCATGGGCCAGCCCCTGCCGGGGTACGACGTGGTCCTCGTCGATCCGGCGACGGGAGAAGAAGCGGACGACGGCGAGCTGTGCCTGCGCCTGGACCCCCGTCCCGCCGGGCTCATGAAGTCGTACTACGGCGACCCGGAAAAGACGGCTGAAGCCTTCCGCGGCGGCTACTATCACACGGGCGACATGGCCAGCAGGGACAAGCACGGCGTCATCACCTACGTGGGCCGCGACGACGACGTCTTCAAGTCCTCCGACTACCGGCTGTCCCCGTTCGAGCTGGAGAGCGTGCTCATCGAACACCCGGCGGTAGCGGAGGCCGCCGTCGTCCCTTCCCCGGATCCGCTGAAGCTGTCCGTGCCCAAGGCATTTGTGGTGCTGGCGGCCGGCCACGAACCGGGCCCCGAGCTCGCCGAGGAGATACTGCGCTACTGCCGGGACCACCTGGCGCCGTTCAAGCGCATCCGCCGGCTGGAGTTCGGCGAGCTGCCAAAGACCATCTCGGGCAAGATCCGCCGGGTCGAGCTGCGGCACAGCGAGGAAATGCGGCACAGCGAGGAGCTCCGCCACGCGGACGGCACCCAGCACGGCGCGGCCAGCAGTCCCCTCGGCCTGGGCACGGAATACTCGGAAACGGATTTCCCGGGCCTGAAAAGCCAGGGCTGAGCCGTGTGCCCTCCGCTGCCCCGCGACCCTATTGCCGATGCACAGCGCAACTGGGAGAGCCATGGCTGGGGTGACGTCGCCGCCCCGATGGCCGCCATCACTGCCATCATGCGCACCCAGCAGATCCTGCTGGCCCGCATCGAGGGGGCGCTGAAGCCGTTCGGACTGACCTTCGCCCGCTACGAGTTGCTGGCCCTGCTCAGCTTCGCCAGGAGCGGCGCCCTGCCCATGAACAAGGCGAGCGCCCTGCTCCAGGTCCATCCCACCTCGGTGACCAACGCCGTCGACCGCCTCCAGACCGCGGGGCTGGTGGTGCGCTCACCGCATCCCACCGACGGGCGCACCACCCTGATCGAGCTCACGGCCGAGGGCCGCACGCTGGCAAAACGGGCGACGGCGGTGCTCAACGCCGAGGTTTTCGCCCGGTCCGGCTTCGGCCAGGAGGACCTCAGCCAGCTCATCCGGATCCTGGGCGACTTCCGCCGCGGCGCCGGTGACTTCACGGACTGACCCGCTCCACGGACTGACGTGCGGCGCTGCGTGACCGGCGGCGCTGCAGCTATCCGCTGGGTACGCCGTCCTTGTCCGCAGGGATGTCCGCAGGGATGTCCGCAGTGCCTGCCGACGGCCGCCGGAGCTCCTGGACGAACGTGTCCAGCAAAGCCGCCTGCTGGGGGCTGTTGGCGAGCTGCACGAGGTCGGCAGCAGTGCTGGCCACCTTGATGTTGGTGTCCTGGCTGTACTTGGCCAGCAGGTCGAAAGCGGCCTCCGAACCAATCCGCAGGATCCCCATGAGGATGCCCTTGGCCTGTTCTATGGTGCTCCGCGTGCCAAGGGCACCTTCAACGGCCTCACGCGCCGCCCGCTCCGTCTCCCAGTGCAGCGTGCTGGTCAGGTCAACAATGAATCCTTCAACAGCAACGAGCCTGCCGTCCCCAAAGAGCGCCTCGCCGGCGGTGAGGACACGGTGTTCCCGCACGCGCGCGTCAATGATGCGGTGGTAGCTGCAGAAGAACCCGCCCGCCCCGCAGGCCGCCATGAAGATGTCGTGGCAGCGGTCCCTGTCGTCCGGGTGCTTGTGGGCGTAGAGAAGCTCCATGGTGGGCACAATCTCGCCGCGTCGGTACCCGTGGAGCGTGTACAGCTCATCGGACCACTCGAGCCGCCCGGAAATGGCGTCATAGTGGAACGTGCCGGCAACACAATCTGCCGGCCCAAGGACGCTCGAGTACGCCCGCACGGTTTTCGGAAGGCTCATCGCGGCTCCCCTGCCGCCCTACCCGGCCATCCCCTGGCACTGGAGGGGCATGCGCCTGGACAGGGGACGGACGGCAGTGTGGGAGCGGGCACCGAAGGGTCGCTCCGCCGGTGCCGCGGGCAACTCCTTCACGTGCCCCATTCCCGCATATTCACGTACGGCGGCAATGCCCTCAACAGCAGCGGCCTTGCTGGGGAAAGGGCGGGACACGGCCATCACGGTGCCGTCCGGGGCGGTGAGCTGGAACCTGAATGAAGCCTCTGCGTCGATGAAGAGTTCGAACATGCCAGCCATTTAGCCCTCCTGGATACGGGAACACGAGGCGTCCGGGACACCGTCGTCGCCGGAAGCAGCTGAGGTTTCTCTCCTTACCGCTCCCGCGGGTGAGCAGGGGCAGCAATTGAGGAATTTATGAAATTGTGAACCAGTTGCGGGCTCTTGGCAAGGCCTGTCCGCGGCGACTGCCCTGCCTTCGCGGCCCCGCTGAACGGGCTCGCAGGCAAAAGTTCACCGCGTTTCTCGGAGACAGACCGTTCTGTCTCTATACTTAGGTCTGTACGCCTTGGGGAACCAATTTGGCAGGCCGGGCAATACGTGACAAGCAAGACCTGTCTAGGAACAGTGAAGGGATCCATAATGGGTGATATGCCCGACGGCGTGATCCACACCGAGGTCAAGGCGGACCTGTTCAAGTCCATGGGCCACCCTGCGCGCATCATGGTCCTGGAGATGCTGGTCAGCGGTCCGGTGGCGGTGAGCAACCTGCGGGACTGCACCGGCCTTGAAGCCTCGAACCTCTCCCAGCACCTCGGCATCCTGCGGCGCCAGCGGCTGATCGTTCCATCCCGAAAGGATGGCCGCCTGTTCTACGAACTAACGTCCCCCGAAGTACGTGAAGTCCTCGAAGCGGCCCGCGGCCTGCTGGGCACCATCCTCGACGGCGGCCTGAGGCAGCAGAACGGCGTACCTGACGACGCCCCAGGCTCAGCGCCAGCTACCGCCCTTACGCCCGCGGCACAGGCCGCAGGCTAGTCCGGGCTCGGCTTTCAGGCGGGATCCCCGGCTTTCAGGCGGGATCGGTGACGGCGGCCGGCGCGGCGTGCCCGAAAAGCCAGGCTGCAACATCGCTCCTCAGCACCACGTGCGGGCTGCCTGTTCCACTGACGCTTCCGGCGGGAACATAATAGCCGCGGCCGCCGCCCGGACCGCCGGCAGCCCGGTCCAGCGCCTCCACGATCCTGCGGCTCAAGTGCCCCTGCGGCCCTGTGGCGTGGATTTCTTCAAGCTCGGCCGCGGTGAGCCGTCCCAGTACAGCAGCGATGTCGGCCACGATCGTTCCCCTTTTCGGACGCTTGCCTGAATAAACACTTTTGCCTGAAGTGCAAGGCTAGGGCACCGCCATTAACTGCGGGTGAAATTCCGGCGGCCATTAGCGTACGCACCCGCGGTTCAGTACAGGAAGATGTCGATCCACGCCCTGTTGTGCGCGTGGAGCAGCACCAGGAACAGCACGAAGTCGAAGAGCAGGTGCACGCTCACGATGTACGACAGCGACTTGGTGGCGGTGAAGATGCGGGCCTGCAGCAGGGCGAAGGGGTAGATGAAGAACGGCGCCCAGGCCTTGAATCCCAGTTCCCACAGGAAGGACGTGAACAGGACCGCCTGCAGCAGATTGGCCTGCCAGTCAGGCAGATGGCGGCGCAGCAGTGCGAAGCAGGTGCAGACGAAGAAGAGCTCATCCCAGATACCCAGGGCGTTGGTGCCGACAAAGAGCCGCGCGATGCCCTCTGGATCGTGCACGGCGGGCCAGTTCATGTAGACCCCGGTCCTGATCATGTAAACGGGCAGCAGTGCATAGCCGATCACCACGACGGCGGGCAGGTACCACTTCTCCGCACGTGTCCATATCTGCCCGGTCCGGACCGGAAACACCACCGCGTGCTCTTTGGTGACGAACCGTGAGACGGCGTAGGGGATCCCCACGGCCGCGATCATGGCCGACCCCATCACGAGCATGTGGGACGTGCTGACGTCGGTGGTGATGGGCACGGCACTGATGATGGCCACCCCGGCGGCAATCAGGGCGAGATCGCGGAACAGCAGGCGGTCCACCAGTGACGCGACCACGAGCGCCGCGGCGAGCAGCGCGTAGCCTGGCAGGCTCTGGTCCAGCGCGAACAGGACAAAGCCGGCCATTGAGACCATGGCTGCCGGGACAACGCGCAGGGAAGTCCCCTTCACGGTGCGTTCCCCGGTCAGCCCGGAGCTCACCGGTGCCTGAACTCCGGCTGGCGCTTCTCAGCGAAAGCAGCCATGCCTTCCTTCTGGTCCTCCGAGGCGAAGAGCGAATGGAACAGACGCCGTTCGAACAGCACACCCTGCGCCAGTCCCGTCTCGAAGGCAGCGTTGACCGCTTCCTTGGCCAGCATGGCGGCCGGCTTCGACTTGGACGCGATGACCTCCGCGGCCTTCAGCGCCTCCTCCACGGTATCCGCGGCGGGCACCACGCGTGCCACCAGGCCGGAGCGCTCTGCCTCGTCCGCGCCGATGAACCGGCCGGTGAGGATCATGTCCATCGCCTTGGCCTTGCCCACGGCGCGGGTGAGCCGCTGGGATCCGCCCATGCCCGGCACAACTCCGAGGTTGATCTCGGGCTGGCCGAATTTGGCGTTGTCGCCGGCGATGATGAAGTCGCACATCATGGCCAGCTCGCAGCCGCCGCCGAGCGCGAATCCGGACACCGCGGCGATCAGCGGGATGCGCAGCCGGGTGAGGTCCTCCCACCCGCGGAACCAGTCGGCGTCGTACATCTCCAGGTATCCCTTGTCCGCCATCTCCTTGATGTCGGCGCCCGCGGCGAAGGCCTTTACCGAGCCGGTAATCACCACGGCGCCAACGCCCGGGTCCGTGTCCATGGCCGAAACCGCGGCCACGAGTTCCTCCAAAGTGGTCCTGTCCAGGGCGTTAAGTGCCTCGGGCCTGTTCAGGGTGACCAGGCCGACGCGCCCGCGGCGCTCCACCAGAATGTTCCCGTAGTCGTGCGTCATCCATGCCCCTCACGTGGTTGGTGCGTCCTGAAACGTTGGTGCGTCCTGAAACGTTGGTGCGTCCTGAAACGTTGGTGCGTCCTGAAACTAAGCCTACTGTCCTGACTTGTCCCGGATGTCGGTGATGATGCCGGAGAAATCCCGGCCGGCCCCGCCTTCCGCGGCAAAGGCGTCGTAGATTTCGGAGGCCAGCGGGCCCATCCGCGCGGCGACGCCGGTGGACTGCAGGGCGTTCAGTGCCAGCCGAAGGTCCTTGGCCATCAGGGCTCCGGCGAACCCCGGCTGGTAGTCCCGGTTGGCCGGGCTGGTGGGCACCGGGCCCGGGACGGGGCAGTTGGTGGTGAGGGCCCAGCACTGTCCGGACGCCGCGGACGCAACGTCGAAGAGGGCCTGGTGCGTCAGCCCCAGCTTCTCCCCGAGCACGAACGCCTCGCTGACGGCGATCATTGAGACGCCCAGGATGAGGTTGTTGCAGACCTTTGCCGCCTGGCCGGCGCCATGCTCTCCGCACAGCACCGCGCGTTTGCCCATGACGTCGAACAGGGGCCGCACGGTCTCGAAGTCCTCCGGCAGTGCGCCCACCATGAACGTCAGCGTGCCGGCCTCCGCCCCGACCACGCCGCCGGAAACCGGCGCGTCCACGGAGCGGTGCCCGGCGTCCAGTGCCAGCCTGGCGGCCTCCCGCGCCTCGTCCACGTTGATGGTTGAGCAGTCCAGGAACATGGTGTTCGGTGCCGCGGCGGCCAGCAGTCCCGGCTCCCCGTCCACGCCCCTGTATGCGTCCAGCACGTGCTGCCCGCTCGGGAACATCGTGAGCACGATGTCCGCTCCGGGGATGCTTTCCGCGGCACTCGCGGCCGTGGGGATGCCGTGCCCGCGCGCAGCGTCCAGCGCCGCGGGCACCACGTCGAAGCCGATGACCCCGTAGCCTGCCTTGACCAGGTTGACCGCCATGGGACCGCCCATGTGGCCCAATCCGAGGAAGGCAATTCGCGGTTTGGCTTCCTCAGGTTGGGTTGCTTCTTCAGGCATGGTCCGACTCCTTTTCCCACAGAACCAGTTCCCGGTCCCCCAGCGGCGCAAAGTACCGCCCGACGTCGTCCGCGTGCACTTCCTGCAGCGTGGCCGGCTGCCACCGGGGGTTGCGGTCCTTGTCCACCACCTGCGCCCGGATCCCCTCCCGGAAGTCCGGTCCGGCGAGGCAATGCAGCCCCACCCGGTATTCCTCGGCCAGCACTTGGTTCAGCGTCAGCCCGCGCGACCTTCGCAGTGACGCCAGAGTCACCTTGACGGAGGTGGGCGACTTCGTCTCGATGGTGTCGGCGGCCGCCGCAGCCTCCCCGCCCGCGGCGCGCAGCCGCCGGATGATTTCCTCGGCGTCGTCCGTTGCGTAGCAGGCGTCGATCCAGTCCCGCTGCGCCGCCAGCGCCGAGGCGGGCGGCTTTTCGGCAAAGCGTACGACGGCGGCTTCCGCGCTTTCGTTTTCCAGTGCCGCCGCGAGGGCGGCGAGGCTGCCGGACGGAACAAAGTGGTCGGCGAGCCCCAGGAACAGCGCATCGGCCCCGGTCAGGTGGGCGCCGGTAAGGGCGGCATGGGTGCCCGTCTCCCCCGGTGAGCGTGAGAGCAGGAGGGTGCCGCCGACGTCAGGCACAAACCCGATGGTGGTCTCCGGCATCCCGGTCCGGGTCCGTTCGGTGACGATGCGCAGGGAGCCATGCGCGGAAATGCCCACGCCGCCGCCCAGCACCAGGCCGTCCATGAACGCCACGTAGGGCTTGGGGAACCGCTCGATCAGTGAATTCAGCCGGTATTCGTCCGCCCAGAAGCCGGCGGTTTCGTCCCCGCCGGCGAGGATGTCGCGGTAGATGGCCACGATGTCCCCGCCTGCGCACAGGCCGCGGTGGCCGGCGCCCTGGACCAGCACCGTGGCCACGCTGTCATCGTCCGCCCAGGCGGTGAGCTGTTCCAGAACGGCGGTGACCATGCCGGCCGTGAGCGCGTTGACTGCCTTGGGCCGGTTGAGCGTGACCACCCCCAGCTTGCCCCGCTGTTCGAACAGCACCCCGTGTTCAGGTAGTTCTTCAGTAAGCGCCGGGTTTGCCGGCGTCCCGTTCGGGGCAGGTTCAGTCATCAGCTTCCTTCCGGCATGATGAAGCTGGCACCCTGCCGGATGCCGGAGGGCCAGCGTGAGGTCACGGTCTTGGTCTTGGTGTAGAAACGGAAGGCATCGGCGCCGTGCTGGTTGAGGTCGCCGAAGCCGGACGCCTTCCAGCCGCCGAAGGTGTAGTAGGCGATGGGCACCGGAATGGGGACATTAATGCCCACCATCCCCACCTGCACCCGGCTGGCGAAGTCCCGGGCCGCGTCCCCGTCGCGGGTGAAGATGGCCACCCCGTTGCCGAACTCGTTCTCGCTGCAGAGCCGCAGGGCCTCGTCGTAGTCGGCCGCGCGGAGGACGCTGAGCACGGGACCGAAGATCTCCTCGCGGTAGATCTTCATGTCCTTGGTGACGTTGTCGAACAGCGTGGGGCCAATCCAGAAGCCGCCGTCGTAGCCGTCCACGGCCAGGCCGCGGCCATCAACCAGGAGCGAGGCGCCCTCCTCCTCGCCGGATTTGATGTAACCCTCGATCCGCTCCTTGGCGGCGGGCGTCACCACCGGCCCGAAGTCGGAGTCCTTGGCCGTGCTGTGCCCCACTTTCAGGGACTTGATCCGCTCCTGCAGCCTCGCCACAAGGTTGTTCGCGGTCTCCTCCCCCACAGGGACGGCCACGGAAACTGCCATGCAGCGTTCGCCGGCCGACCCGTAGCCGGCCCCGATCAGGGCATCGGCGGCCATGTCCAGGTCCGCGTCCGGCATGATGACCATGTGGTTCTTGGCGCCCCCGAAGCACTGGGCCCGTTTTCCGTGCGCCGCCGCCGTGGCGTAGATGTACTGGGCGATCGGGGTGGAACCAACGAAGCCGATCGCCTGCACGCGCCTGTCCTCGAGCAGCGCGTCCACAGCTTCCTTGTCGCCGTTGACCACGTTGAACACGCCGTCCGGCACCCCGGCTTCGGAGTAGAGCTCGGCCAGCCGCAGCGGCACGGACGGATCGCGCTCGGACGGCTTGAGGATGAACGCGTTGCCGGCCGCGAGCGCCGGGCCGGACTTCCACAGCGGGATCATGGCGGGGAAGTTGAACGGCGTAATGCCTGCGACAACGCCCAGCGGCTGGCGCATGGAGTGCACGTCGATGCCCGAGCCGGCGTCGTCGGAGAACTCGCCCTTGAGCAGGTGCGGCGCTCCGGCTGCGAACTCCACCACCTCGATGCCGCGCTGGATGTCGCCCCTGGCGTCGGCGAGGGTCTTCCCGTGTTCCGAGGACAGGAGGGCGGCGAGCTCGTCCATGTTGTCGTTGACGAGGTCCACGAACCTCAGCAGGATTCGGCCGCGGCGCTGGGCGTTCATGGCGCCCCACTCCGGCTGGGCTTTTTCGGCGTTTTCGACGGCGTTGCGGACTTCTTCCGCGGACGCCAGCGGCACCTTGGCCTGGACTTCTCCGGTGCAGGGATCAAAAACATCGCCGTACCGGCCGGACGTGCCGTCGACCCGCCGGCCGCCAATGTAGTGGGAAAGTTCGCGAACCATGGATGCTCCTTTGCATGACCCCGGTCATCTCTGGTGCTGAATCTACTCGGACTTCCTACTAAATTCCAGAGCCCCCAGGCGGGGCCGGCACACGGGGTGAGCTGCCGCCGTCGTGGGGGGCTTTGACGCGCAAACCGTGCTTCCGGACGCCAAATCCCGGCGTGTCCCGCGTCAAAGTGCCCCGTTTCGGACGCGGTCCGGACGCGGTCCGGACGGCACCGCGCCGCCACCTGGCGGGAGTCCCAACCGCGTCCAAGTTCGGTAAGTTAGGACTGTGAAGATAGCTACCTGGAATGTGAACTCGCTGCGTGCCCGTGCCGACCGTGTTGAGGCGTGGCTGCAGCGCTCCGATTGTGACGTCCTGGCCATCCAGGAAACCAAATGCAAGGACGACAACTTTCCGTGGGAGCTCTTCGAGCGCATGGGCTACGAGGTGGCGCATTTCGGCGTCAACCAGTGGAACGGTGTGGCCATCGCCTCGCGCGTGGGCCTGGACGACGTCGAACGCGGGTTCACCGACCAGCCCCACTTCGGCAAGGAAGGCAAGGATCCCGTCCAGGAAGCCCGCGCCATGGCTGCAACCTGCGGCGGCGTCCGCGTCTGGAGCCTCTACGTCCCCAACGGCCGCTCCCTCGACGACGAGCACATGCCCTACAAGCTCAAGTGGCTTGATTCGCTGAAGAACCACGCCGCCGGCTGGATCTCCGGGGACCCGTCCGCGCAGGTGGCGCTGATGGGCGACTGGAACATCGCCCCCACGGACGACGACGTCTGGGACATCGACCTGTTCCTCACCCAGGGGTACACCCATGTCAGCGAACCGGAACGCGCCGCGTTCCGCGCCTTCGAGTCCGTGGGCTACTCCGACGTGGTGCGCCCCCACACGCCGGGCCCGGGCGTCTACACGTACTGGGACTACACCCAGCTGCGCTTCCCCAAGAAGGAAGGCATGCGGATCGACTTCATCCTCGCCTCGCCGGCCCTCGCCTCGCGGGTTTCCGGCGCGTCGATCGACCGCGAGGAGCGCAAGGGCAAGGGCGCGTCCGACCACGCACCGGTGATTGTGGAACTGACCGACTGATGGAGGCTGACGGCTGATGACAGGCAGGCATTCATGACGGGCAACCTCTACCGGGGCCAGGCCGGGCTCCCGTTCTCCTCCACGCTGCGCGTTTATGAGCCGCTGGACGCGTTTCCCGAGGACCAGCGGGCCGCCATCAAGTCAGCCGGCGAGCGGGCGGTGTCCCGCGCCGCCGTCGAAAACGCGGAGCTGCTGGCTTCCCTGGGCCGGATCACCAGGCCCGGCGGCGATCCGTTCCCCACCGGACGGACGGACCTGGTGCGCGTCACCCGCGCCCCGGGCGTCCCCGTGGAGGAAGACGGCAAGGAAGGCTCGGCGGAGGAAACGGCCGACGGCGTCGCGCTGCTTTACTGCCCCAGCCAGCTGGTGCTTCGGGCCGGGTTGGCGGCAAACGCGCTGATCGAGGGCATCCACGGGCCCCTGGCCGAGCTGCTCATCCCCGAGGAGCAGCGGGACAGGCACCAGGAACGCATCGACCTGGTCAACGCGCGCGACGGCATCACCCGGGTGCACACCCGCGCCTCCACCTGGGGCATTCCCTTCAGCTGGTTCTCGCTGTTCCTTGAGTCCGATCCGCAGGACGTCGTCGAGGCCGGCGGCAGGATCCTCACCGTCCGCGTGTGGACGCCGATCTCGGACGCCCTCGACCGGGTGCGCTACGCCGTGGCGAACCTGGCCCTCGCCGCGCCTGACCTGGACATGCTGGACGATCTCACGCAGCTCACCGAATGGCTGGAGCTCTTCCACGCGGACTCCATGGTGGAGCTGGACTACGGCGCGGTGGCGGACAAGGTCTACCCTGACGACTCCCCCATGGACGTGCGCCTGGGCATCGAGTGCCTCGCAGAGGGGGACATGACAGGCGCGGCAGCCGCCTACCGCCGCCTCGCTTCGCGCTGGATCCCGATCCGCCAGTTGGCCCGGGCCTCGTAAACCGGCAGTCTTCCTGGCCCGGCACCCGGCTCTTCCCAAGACTCAGGCGGGCTGTCAGGAGGACCGGGGCGGCGCCGTCGTGCGTCTGACAATCAGGCGGTGCGGTGCGACGGAGGACCGCACCGACCCGGGTATGCCCAGGAGTTCGTCGAGCAGCATCTTGGTGCCAAGCTCGGCCTGTTCGTCCGGGCGCTGCCCCACTGTGGTGAGGCCGATGGCGTCGGAAAAATCGTGGTCGTCGATGCCGATCACGGACAGGTCGTCGGGCACCCGGACGCCCACCCGGTTCGCTTCGAAAATGACCCCCATGGCCATCTCATCGGACGCGCAGAAGATGGCAGTCGGTTTCTCGCCTGGCTGGGCCCACAGCCGCCGGAATGCCTCCTGCCCGCTACGCACGGTGAAGTCCCCCCACTCGTCCCACTCGGGCCGGACTTCCAGGCCCGCGGCTGACATCACGTCCTGGAAGGCCAGGATGCGGACCCGGGGAACATCGAAGTTGAGGTCCGTTTCGTCGTCGCCGTGCAGCAGCGCAATGTCCCGGTGGCCGAGTTCGATCAGGTGCTTGACGGCCGTGGACGCCGCCGCGTAGTCATCTATGCCAATGTAGGCACATTCCTCGACGTGGCCACCCACCACTACCAACGGAATGTCGATCTTCTGCAGGTGGTCCAGCTCATCCCGCGTCAGCGCCATACACAGCACCAGAAGGGCGTCGATCTGTTTGTAGACCATGGTCTTGCTGAAGAGCCGCTCGCGGTGGCTGCCGTGTCCGCCGAGGTTGAAGAGGGAAAGGTTGTACTGCCGGGCGTGCAGCTCGCGGTCCGCGCCCTCAATGGCCTTCGAGAAGAACCACCGGCTCACAAAGGGAGCCAGCACCCCGATGGTCTTGGTGCGGCCGGTGGCCAGGCCGGACGCCGAAGACGAGGCGACGTAGCCCAGTGCCGTGGCCACCTCAAGGATTTTTTCCCGGGTGGCCGGCGAAACGCGCGGCAGGCCGCGGACGGCGCGGGACACGGTTGCCGTCGACACACCCGCGGCAGCGGCCACGTCTTCGATGCTGACTCCTGAGTGGCCACCGCGCTGTGCCCTTTCAGTAGTGCGCGCCACGATGTCCCCTCCAACCCCTCATTCAGATTTCCGCCATGCTGATTGCCCGGCGGCAAGAATCCATTTTAGTCCGGCCGGCCTCACTTCCGCCGCGTGGCCGTGCGCGAAGGAAGGCGCCTCCGCAGCCTGACCATGCCATACAGTGCCAGCAGGGTGGCCAGCAGCCCCAGCGCCCAGCCGACGGCGGGCTGCGCCGTCAGCTCCATCCAGACTGTGGCGATGAGCAGCACCACGGCCCAGAAACCGAGGAATCCGATGATGATGTCGAAATCCTCGCCGGACCGGACGCGCTTGGGCGCAATCGGAGCCGGTTTCCTGCCCTGTGGTGCTGCTCCGTCCGTCACTTGACAGCACCCGCCGTCAGGCCTGCCACAATCTTGCGCTGGAACACCAGCACCAGGATGACCAGCGGGATGGTGACAATGGTGCCGGCAGCCATGATGGCCGTGTACGGGACCTGGTTCGGCTGGGCCCCGGCGAAGTTGGCGATGGCCACCGTTACCGGCTGGGTTGCATCGCTGGACAGCTGGCTGGCGATCAGGAATTCATTCCAGGAAGAGATGAACGCCAGGATCGCGGTAGTGAAGATGGCCGGTGCGGCGAGGGGCATGATGACCTTGCGGAAGGCCTGTCCCTGCGTGCAGCCGTCCACCCGGGCCGACTCCTCCAGCTCCCACGGCATCTCCCGGAAGAAGGAGGTCATGGTGTACACCGTCAGTGGCAGGACGAACGAAATGTTCGGGATGATCAGCGCCTGGTAGGTGCCCATCCAGCCGATGTTGGTGAACAGCTGGAACAGCGGCGTGATCAGGGCAACGCCCGGGAACATGGATGCGCCCAGGATGAAGCCGAGCACCAGGTACTTGAACCGGAAGTTCAGCCGTGCGAGCGCGTAGGCCGCGAACACACCGATGATCAGCGACACGAGCGTGACGACGCCGCCGATGAAGACACTGTTGAGCAGCGCCTGGCCGAACCTGTTCCCGAACGAGGTGTCGAACGCGGTGTTGAAGTTGTCCAGCGTGACATGGCTGGGCAGGATCGAGGTGTCGTAGGTGAAGCCCACCTCGCGGAACGCCGTCACCACCATCCAGTACGCCGGTGCGAGGCACCAGATCAGGATGACGGCAGCGCTGATGTAGGTCCTGCCCTGCGCCCACTTCTCCCTGTTCTGGGCCTTGCGGCGGCCTCGGTCCTGCTCCGCGCGCAGGCTTGTGGCGGAGGATGTCGCGGCGGTCATTTCTTCCCCTTACCGGTGGCGCCGCTTTGTTCAACAACATTTGCGCCGAGGAACCGGACAAAGATGAACGCGACAAGAAAGATGATGATGAAGGTAATGGTCGACAACGCCGCGGCGACATTGAACCCTTGTCTGATTTGGTTGATCACCAAAATGGACAGCGTGGTGGTGTTGTTCGCGCCGCCCGTCAGGATGTACGGGAGGTCGAACATGCGCAGCGCGTCCAGGGTTCGGAACAGGATGGCCACCATCAGGGCCGGCTTCACCAGCGGCAAGGTGATCAGCCGGAAGCGCTGCCAGGCGCTGGCGCCGTCGACCTTGGCTGCCTCGTAGACCTCGGCCGGGATCATCTGAAGTCCGGCCAGGATCAGCAGGGCCATGAACGGTGTGGTCTTCCAGACGTCCGCGATGACCACTGCCCACTTGGCCGGCCATTCGCTGCCGGTCCACAGGATTGAGGTGTTGAACAGCTTGTTGGCGATGCCTTCGAAGGCGAAGATGAAGAACCAGAGCTTCGCGGTGACGGCGGTGGGGATGGCCCACGGCACCAGCACTGCGGCACGGACCATGCTCCGTCCCTTGAAGGTGCGGGCCATGATCATGGCCATCCAGAAACCCAGGACGGTCTCGAAGGCGACGGTAACCACGGTGAAGAAGAACGTGGTTGCCGTGGCCGACCAGAACTGGGAACCCAGGGTGCCGGGCGGGCACGCCACCGTTCCGCCGGCGGGGGCAGAACACTGCTGGGCGATCCAGTTGACGTAGTTCTGGACGCCTGCCGGGCCGCCTGCCGTGAACAGGCCGGTGGCAGGATCAAGGCCTGCGTCCTTCTGGAAGGACATCACGATTGCGCTGACGATCGGGTACACGATCACCACGGCAAGGGCGATGATGGTCGGGGCCAGGAGCCACGAGGCCCACCTGCCCTGACTGAGAATCTTGTTGTCCTCACCCACGCCCTTGGGGCCGTGGTGGACCGGGGTGCCGCCCGACGCCGGTGCCTTGACCGGCGTCGAGCCTACTTCGGTTGCCATGACAGAACTACGATCCTGCACCGGCGGATTCGATGGACTTCTGCATGTCAGACAGTGCAGTGTCCACGGGCTTTTCGCCCTTGATGGCTGAATACGCGTTTTCCTGGATCGCCTTGGTGACCGCCGGGTAGAACGGCGTGACCGGGCGCGGCTTGGCGTTCTCAATGGAGGTCTTCAGCACGGGCAGGTACGGGAGCTTCTTCACCAAGGCAGCGTCAGTGTAGAGGCTGCCCAGGACCGGAGCCAGTGAACCCTGGGTGGCGTAGAACTTCTCGGTCTCCTCGGACGTCATGAACTTCAGGAAGTCCAGGGCAGTGGCCTTGTTCTTGGAGTAAACGCTGACCGCGAGGTTGTGGCCGCCCAGCGAGGAGGCGCCGGGGCCGTCCTTGCCGGGGATCGGGGCGATGCCCAGCTTGTCCTTCACTGCCGAGGAACCCTCGGTGGTGGCCAGGTTGTAGACGTAGGGCCAGTTGCGCAGGAAGAGGAGCTTTCCGCTCTGGAACGCCTGGCGGCTCTGCTCCTCCTGGAAGGTGATGCCTTCCTTCGGGATGTTGCCGTCGGCGTAGGCCTTGGCCAGGTTCTCCAGGCCTGCCTTGGCCTGATCGGTGTTCAGGCTGGGCTTGCCGTCCGGATCCAGGACGGAGCCGCCGGCGGAGTTGATGGCCTCCGACGCGTTGACGGTCAGGCCCTCGTACTTGCTGAACTGCCCGGCGTAGCAGCCAATGTTGTTCTGCTTGGCGATGGAGCACATGCCCATCATTTCGTCCCACGTCTTCGGCGCTGTGGGGACCAGGTCCTTGCGGTAGTACAGCAGGGCGCCGTCGGAGGTCTGCGGGGCCGCGTACAGGGTTCCCTTGTACGTGGCGCTGTCGACGGTCGGCTTCAGCATGGCGCTGGTGTCGAAGGCCATCTTGTCCTTCAGCGGCTGGAGCCATCCCTTGGCCGCGAACTCCGCGGTCCACACGACGTCAACGTCCACGACGTCGTAGCTGGCGTCCTTGGCCTGGAAGTGCTGCACGATGTCGTCGTGCTGCTGGTCCGCCTGGTCCGTCTGCTCCTTGAAGGTCACCTTCTCGTTCGGGTGGGCGGCGTTCCACTTCTCGATCAGCGGGCGGACGACGTTGCTGTTGTCCTTGCCCTGAACGTAGGTAATGGGACCGCGGCCGTCCAGGTTGTTGGCGGCGTCGCCGCCCCCGCCGCCGCCGCCCGTGGTGCCGCCCCCGCCGCCGCCGCCACAGGCAGACAGGGTCAGAGCGAGCACGCCGGCAGTGGCAACCGGGAGTAAGAACTTAGGGGTTTTCATTGGCTGGAGACTCCTCGCTGAGTGACATGGAAATCAGTCGTGCGGTTGATGTGGTGACTGTCACACTAGTAACGTTGCCCGAAGATATGCAAGCGTTTACACCTAATTGTTACCGGAGAGGCAACCATGACCCACCGCCCGATCAGCACGCCGGCTTCCGAGACAGCAGCTTGGTGGGCCCACGCGGCTGTTTACCAGATTTATCCGCGTTCTTTTTCTGATGGGAACGGTGACGGCATGGGTGACCTCCCCGGCGTCACGGCGCGCCTGCCCTACCTGCAGCAGCTCGGCGTCGACGCCGTCTGGCTCTCGCCGTTCTACCGGTCCCCGCAGGCCGACGGCGGCTACGACGTCGCCGATTACCGGCAGGTGGATCCGGCCTTCGGCACGCTGGCCGACTTCGACGCCATGCTGGACGGGGCCCACGGCCGCGGGCTGAAAGTGATCGTCGACCTGGTGCCCAACCACACGTCCGATGAACATGTGTGGTTCCAGGAGGCCCTCGCCGCGGAACCCGGTTCGGCCGCCAGGGAGCGTTACATGTTCCGGCCAGGGAAGGACGAGGTTCCCGGCTCCGGCGACGGCAACATCGCCCCCAACAACTGGAAATCCATCTTCGGCGGACCGGCCTGGACGCGCACCACGAATGCGGACGGCTCCCCGGGCGACTGGTACCTGCACCTGTTCGACACGAAGCAGCCGGACCTCAACTGGGAAAACCCCGAGGTCTGGGCGGAGATGCGTTCCGTGCTGCGCTTCTGGCTGGACCGTGGCGTGGACGGCTTCCGGGTGGATGTGGCCCACGGGATGGTGAAGGAGGCCGGCCTTCCGGACTGGGAAGGCGTGGCTGCCATGGTGGAAGGATCCGCCGAAGCCGCCCACGTGACGGATCCCCCGGGCGCCCACGGCGAGGCAGTTGAACCGCATACGGCGCACGCTTCGCCGGCCGGTACCGGGGCCGCTGCCGGGACGGGGGCGAGCACCGATTCGAGCGCCGGGAACGCCGCCGTGAGCACGGAACACGAGCCGGTGTCGCCGCTGTATCCGCCGTCGCCGTTCTTTGACCAGGACGGCGTCCATGACATCTACCGCGACTGGAACAGGGTCCTGGCCGGGTACGATGGCGACCACATGCTGGTGGCCGAGGCATGGGTTGAACCCGCGGAGCGCCTGGCGCGCTACATCCGCCCGGACGAGATGCAGCAGGCTTTCAACTTCGACTTCCTCCTGGCCGGCTGGAACGCACAGCGGATGGCCGTGGCCATCGAGGACTCCCTCGAGGCGGCCGCGTCCGTTGGGGCGCCGTCCACGTGGGTCCTGAGCAACCATGACACGGTGCGCCACCCGAGCCGCTTCGGCCTTCAGGACCCCACGACCTTCCCGAAAGGCATTGCCGCCGAGGACGAACAGCCCGACGCCGTCCTGGGCCTGTCCCGCGCCCGGGCCGCCACGCTGGTGTCCCTGGCCCTCCCCGGCTCCGCCTATATTTACCAGGGCGAGGAGCTTGGCCTCCCTGAGCACACCACCCTGCCCGCAGAAGCCCGGCAAGACCCTACGTTCTTCCGGACCAACGGCATCGAACGGGGGCGCGACGGCTGCCGGGTGCCGCTGCCTTGGAAATCCGAAGCGCCGGGGTACGGCTTCGCCGAGGCGTCCACCGCGCAGGACCCGGCCGCGCCCTGGCTGCCGCAGCCTGAATCCTTCGAAGATTTGGCTGCCGACCGGCAGGACGGCGTCAAAGGCTCGACATTGGAGCTGTACCGCTCGGCGCTTGCCACGCGCCGGAGCCACAGGCTGGGATCCGGAACATTCTGCTTGGCGGACAACCACGATCCCCAACTGGGCGTTCTCGCATTCCTGAACCGGGACGTCCTGGTGATCGCAAACACGGGGGCGAAGCCTGCGCCCGTCCCCGACGGATACCGGGTGGCGCTCTCCAGCGCCGGAGAATCAGGCGCTGATGACGCGGTCGTTGCGCCCAACAGCGCCGCGTACCTGGTGGCCGGATAAATTGCCCGGCCGTTTCGGGCTACCGGTTTCTGGCTGTCAGAGTTCTGAAAAATAGAGCTAGCGGACCCGCTCAGCGCGGCTGAAGCGGGTCCGCGCGCCGGCCGCGATATGCACAACGACCGGTGTCCGCTGGCCCACCACGGCGCTCAGAGCGTCAATGAGGTCCGCAGCCTCGGCCGCGACGGCCTGCGGCGGGACACCCGGGCGTGGGTGCAGCCGGAGCTTCAGCGCGGGCTGGCCCTTTACACCGTAGATCGAGACCGTGGCTCCGGCAAGCTCCGGACGGTCGGCCAGGGCGTTCTTGAGTGCCTGCTCGGCAACTCCGCCGCCGATCCGGATATCTCCGGGAACACCGCCCGGGTCCTCTGCCGCCAGCAGAAGGTCGGTGCGGCCCTTGCCCTGCTGGGCGATCCACGCAACCATGAGGCCGATCAGCAGCACCACAGCGAGGGCCAGGACGATCCACAGCCAACTCCCCTGACGGCCGGGGAACTGGGTCCCCTCGAAGACCGCGGTGGCATTGTCCGACACGCTCTTGGACCAGGAGTGCCACCACGCCGCGACGGCGGGGACGGCCGCCAGGAGTACCAGCAGCACGCCGATCACCAGCAGTTTGAAGCCAAGAATGCCGAGAAGGACCCGGTTGAGAAGCCTGGGCGTGCCGTTCATGCGCCCACCACCCCGGAAGTCGACAGATTGACGGTCACCTGTGGCATGGGAGCTGGTCCCATCGCCTGCAGTTCGTCCTCGACCGCCTGCAGGATGTCGTTTTCGCTGACCGGCACACCGGAGGTGGGGCGCACGTTGACCACCACCTGTCGCTGGGAAACCACCACCATGACTTGTTCCTGCGTGACATTGGCCGCCAGGCGCGCGCTCCGGGCAAGTGCCGCGGCGATGACTTCATCATCAACCACAACGGCAATCCGCCGGTCGGCCAGCAGATGCCTGGCCCGGCGCCCGGGCAGGACCGCGCTCAGGAAAAAGAAGAGACCTACTGCGGCGGTCACGGCTCCGGCGGCACCCAGCAGCAGAGGCGGTACGCCCGACGGGAGGGCCACGATGCGTTCGGCTGCCGTCTGCGGATCGATGAGCCAGGGCGGCTGGCCGATGGCACGTACCGCCGATTCAAGGAGCGCGTAAAGACAGAGAACGATGACCAGGGATCCTGCGATGACCGATGCCACAGCCCGGGAGGCGTGGGTCTCGCGGTGCAGGACGTGCCGCATGTCGATGGTGGCGGCGTGGGCTGCCCCGGTGCCGTCCTGCGCCGGGTCCCCGCCGGCCTCATGCTGCTGTTCGACGACGGAACTCACCGCACCCTGCCCTCTTCCGTGACGTGGGCACCGCTGATGCGGATATCCACCCTGCTCAGACTCGCACCGCTGAGTTCGGTGACCTTGGTCAGAATGTCGGTCTTGGCGTGCACTGTCCTGTCCCAAATGGAGCCGCCCAGAGCCGAGACACGTCCCGGGTCGCGGAGTACGGCGGTAAGGCTGGGAATTCTGATGGGGGCCACGAGGGACAAAGCCAGCAGGCCGTCGTCGTCCGACCAGTCAGCGCGCACGTCATGGGCATGAATGCCCAGGGCCTCGGCGGCGGCAGCCTTGGCCAGGCTGGTGAGGGCCTGGGTGCTGATCCTGTTGTGACCGCTGTACTGCCGGCCGGGCCTCGCTGGTTCGGCTGCCTGGTTCATGTCGGCCGCCCGGTTCATGAGGATGAGCGCCGGCCGCTGATGGCATCGATGACGCTGCGCAGGTCCAGTTTCCCTTCTGCGGCACGGCCCAGGAGCGCACCGATGCCCATGAACAGCAGGGAGATCAGGAAGCCCCAGAGGCCAAACTGTAGTGACATGAACGCCACGAAGGCGCCGACGGCGATTCCAACCACGGTGGGGTTCACAGGACCGCCTCCCTCTCAGCGACGGCGGGCGCACCCGTAGGCTTCACCGGCGGTGCAATGTAGACGTCGTTAATCTCGACATTGACCTCAATGACCTGCAGGCCCACGAGTTTCTCGACGGCTGCATATACGCTTGCCCGCACCTGGTTGGCCAGGGCATGCAGCGGAGCGCCGTAGACCGCCACCAGGGTGATGTCTACGGCCACCTGGGTTTCGCCCACCTCGGCGTGGACGCCCGCGGCATGATCGGAGCTGCCCACCGCGTCCCTGATGGCTCCGAGCGCCCGGGAGGAGCCGGTCCCCAGGGAGTACACGCCGGGCACGGCCCGGGCTGCAATACCGGCGACCTTGGCCACGGCGGTCTCGGAGATCACGGTCCGCCCGCCGGCAGCGGCCGGCACTGGAGCAGGGTCCGCGCGAACGGCGGCGGTTTGTGGATTCTGGTATTCCATCAGCACTCCCCTTCTGTTGAACACAACCCTATCCCCTAGGCCCGACAACGTCAGGGGCCAGGACGACGCCGGGGGCCGGGACAACGTCAGGGGGCCGGGCACCGCGTTCCCCGCGGAGCCCGGCGCCCGCTTTCCCGCCCGCCGGGTCAGTGGCAGTTCGAGGACAGCCAGCTTGTCACGGGGGCCATCGCGGCTTCGAACTTGCCGTTGGAATACACGCTCTGGTCGGAGAGACCGGCCAGTGCCACCTCGTTCAGCCGCGCGAAGTCCGCCTTCAGCGCCTCCGGGACCCGCTGGGCCGTCTCGGCTAGTTCGGCTTTCTTCTGTTCCAGTTCCGCCGTCTTGCCCTGCGCAGCGGAGAGGGGCAGCAGGGACGCTCCGGTAGCCTGCGTAGAGATGGCGGCGCAGGCCTCGGCCGCCGAGCCGTAGCCGCCGTACGGACCGGAAGCGGCACCCGCCGATGCGGTCGGAGCGGCACTGCTGGCCGCCGTCGTGGGCGTTTCAGACGCCGATGGCGCGCTGCCGGAGGCGGGCGCGGAGCAGGCGGTAAGTGCCGCTACGGCGAGAAGGGCGGTGGCGTACAGCGGGCGGGCGAGATGTTTCACGGTTTCCATTCCTGGAGTGGTTTTGCCGCCTGGGGCGGCCTGGCTGGGCAGCGGCAGACGCCTGCCCCGTCCCCCGGCGTGCGAGTCTAGCCCGGCCGGTGCGCCTCTTTCCAAGTTGACAGGCCGGGTGCACTTTGCAGTCCTGCCCGAAAGAAGTCCCGTATATACGGAGAGGCGTGGGCAGCAGAAGGCACCCGGACCTGGTCCGGGTGCCTTCTGTTTACTGCTTCAGTGACGGCTTACTTGTAGAGGCCGTTGCCGCCAACATGGACGTTGGTTGGCAGGTAACCGAACGGGCCGAGGCCGTTCTTGCCGAAGGTGCGGTCAACCTTGGACACGCCGTCCCGGAAGTTGATCTTCACGGTAGGCGACAGGGAGCCGCCGCGGACGCCGTTCACGTTGTCGATGAAGGACTGGACCAGGCCGCCCGGCTGCACGTAGTGCGAGTAGGCCTGGAACTGACGGCCGTTCTGGTTCGGCGTCGGAGCCTCCGGTGACTCTGACGGCAGGTTCAGGTCCGTCGGGGAGCCCAGGGCCAGGCTGCTGTTGTTCATCGGCTGGTAGTCGGAGCGGACGCCGTCGCCCACGAAGCCGTAGACGCCGTCGGGTCCGCGCATGCCGGCCGCATAGGTGAACTGGTGGCTGATGGTGAACAGGTAGTACTTGTTCTTGCCGTTTTCATTCTGGATGAAGATCTGCGGACGTTCGGTCTGGTCGTTGACGCAGTTGGCGGACAGGAGCGGCGGCAGGAAGTGCCACTTGGTCAGGTCCTTGTTGTCTGCCACGGCCAGGCCCACGTTGGCGGTCTGATAGTAGGCGCCCTTGCTGTTGACCTCGTCGAGGTTTTCGGCGTTGGGGTCACCCTTGGCGTAGCCCAGGTCCTCGTTCTTGCAGCGGTAGTCGCCGCGCTTGCCGCCGGTGTTGCCTTCGAACACCATGAAGGTCTTGCCGGGGTGTGCCGGGTCGGCGAACGTGTACGGGTCGCGGAACGCGAAGCCCGGGTTCTGCGCCTTGTTCTGGTAGAGCTTTCCGTCCGGCTCGAGCAGCTTGGTGTGCTGGAAGCCGTCGAAGGTCACGCCGTTCTTGTCAGCGTGGATCTTGCCGAGTGCCTTGGCGATGACAGCATCCGGGGCGATACCGCCGCCGCCGGCGTTGCGCTCCTTGACGTCGTAGAACGTGGTGGCCGTGTAGAACACGTTCACCTGGTCGCCCTTCATGAGGCGGGTGGAGCCGGACCATTCGGTGTTGCCGATGGAGGTGTTGTCCAGGAACAGGTGTCCGCCGTAGTTCCACTTGTCCTTGGCCGGGTCGGCGTTGGTCTTGCGGAAGAAGTAGCCGATGCGGGCGTTCCAGTGGCGCTGGTCGAAGCCGTAGCCTGCGTGCCGGTCAGCGACCAGCGAGAAGATCACGTCGTAACCCTTGTAGCTGATCTGGTTCGCGTTCTCGTCGGTCAGCGACCAGGTGTCCCAGACCCACACGTCATCGTTCATGGCGGGGAAGTTCTCGGGGATCTCCGGCATGGTGACGTCGGGGCTCATCGAGTTCTTGCCCGGCTGAACCTTGGAGTCGCTCTGCGCCATGATCTGCTTGGCATCCGCACGGGTCCACTTCGAGGTGAAGTCCGACGCCGGGTCATGGGCTGCCTGGGTGTGGGGCGTCGGCAGGGGGAAGCCCGGAGTCGGCGCCGGCATCTGGGTGCTGGACGGCGGATCCGAGGGCTCGTTGGCCTGCGCCGAGGGCACGGCGAGGAATGCCGTGGCGGCGACAGTGGCCACCAGAGCTGCGGCGGCAGGGCGCCACCGCAGCATCCGGGGGGTGTTGGGGTGCTTGTGCATTTTTTGCTCTTCTCGCGGAGTTACGTTCGTGGAAGACGGGCAGCTGCCCTTGTCCCCCGGACTCCGGAGACCCCGCTGACACGGCATGCGTCATCGAGGACGCCGTTGTGTCGAGGGAGATAGCGGGGTTTGGGTAGGACCCCGCGTTGGGCGATCGGAAATGTCATACATTTCGCGGCCCACACCCAACGGTAGACAACGTTGTCAGCCGAGTTCAACACGGTTTTCGGGGGCAATCCCTGGTTGGCCCTCCTTGAGTGCAAGCGCTTACATCTCGTTTGCGCGCGCGTGCCCCACTTCAGGACCGGAACCAAACGTGACTTCATAAACGCGTCATCAATGGCGTTGATCACATCCGTGGCCATCGGCCCGGCCTGCCAAAAAGGGGCTCTTTGACGGCCAACACCCGAACGCCGGGGCGAATGACGACGCCTACGCCTCCAAAGTGCCCCACGGCGGTTCATTCGCCGGTGGCCAATGGGACGTGCGCGCCAATGGGACATGGCGCCGGCGGGCGACGCGACGTTCGCGGCGGCCTTCCACGTCCACTGGCGGGTCAGGCCAAGACGGGGCAGGGAAGGCGAGGGAGGTCGCCAAGGCGGGGAAGGCGGGGGAGGTCGTCAAGGCGAGGAGGTCACCAGGGGCAGAAAAGGCGTGGAACCAGGTGTAGCCAGCGCGGGGAAGCCGGGGCGGAGAACCCGCAAAACCCGGGGAACGAAAAAACCCCGCCGTTCCTAATGGAACAGCGGGGTTTTAGCTGGTGGCTCCGACCGGCGTCGATCCGGTGACCTTTCGATTTTCAGTCGAACGCTCTACCAACTGAGCTACAGAGCCTAGGTGACATGTCACCATGACAGCCGGAATTTCTCCCGGCAATCAAAGCGACCCTGACGGGACTTGAACCCGCGACCTCCGCCGTGACAGGGCGGCGCGCTAACCAACTGCGCTACAGGGCCTTGCTATTTCTTGCTTCCGCAGTATCGCTACCGCGTTTTTTCAAGGACTCCAGCCTACCAGACTTTCTTGCCTGCTTTGACCACTTCCTTGCGTACCCCCAACGGGATTCGAACCCGTGCCGCCGCCGTGAAAGGGCGGTGTCCTAGGCCGCTAGACGATGGGGGCCTGGACTCACTCTGGCTGAACAAGGGCAAAAATAAAGGGCCGAAGCCTTTCGTTCTTGTCCTTTCGTGTTCCTCCGAACTGGACCTGTAAAACTATAGAGCCTATCCCCGGAATATCCAAAATCGGCCCGCAGACCGCCCAGACGCCAAGCAAATCAGGGCCCGACACAATGGCAGCTTCTTGGCTAGACATGGCCGATTTCCGCCAGCCAGGGCGCGCGGAACGGGATTAGATTGGCACCATGGCATCCACCGCCGGCACGAGCCCCCTCCCGCCCCACTCCCCCGAAGCGCGCACCTCCCAGGAACCCCGGAAGAGCGTCAACAAGCTGGGCGTCGCCGCCGTCGTCGTGACGGTGGTGCTTTGGGCCTCCGCCTTCGTGGGCATCCGCGCCGTCGGACCAAGCTTCTCCCCCGGAGCCCTGACGCTGGGGCGGCTGGCGATCGCCGCCGTCGTGCTCGGCGCAGTGGTGTTGCCCAAGCTGCGGGCGCTGCCGCGGGGACGCGAATGGTGGCCGATTCTCGCCTACGGCGTCATGTGGTTCGCCGGGTACAACGTGGCGCTGAACGCCGCGGAACATTCGCTCGACGCCGGAACCAGCGCGCTGCTCATCAACGTGAACCCCATCCTGGTGGCCGTCATGGCGGGCATCATCCTCAAGGAGGGCTTTCCCCGCTGGTTGATTATCGGCAGCCTGGTGGCGTTCGGCGGCGTCGCGGTCATCGCGCTGGGATCGGGGACGCGTTCGACGGCGGACGTTGCAGGTGTGCTGCTTTGCCTCCTCGCTGCTGCACTCGCCGCGGTCAGCGTCATCATCCAGAAGCCCGTGCTGCGGAAGTTTCCGGCCGGGCAGGCCACCTGGTTCGGCATCATGGTGGGCCTGGTCTGCTGCCTGCCCTTCGCCGGCCAGTTGGGGCAGGAACTGCAGGCGGCGCCCCTGCCCGCCACGCTTGGCCTGGTTTATCTGGGCATCTTTCCCACCGCCATCGCCTTCACCACGTGGGCCTACGCCCTTTCACTGATCGATGCCGGCAAGCTCGCGGCCACCACGTATCTGGTGCCGGGCACGACGGTCCTGATCTCGTGGCTGGTGCTCAGTGAAATCCCGACCATCTGGGGGCTCATCGGCGGCGCCATCTGCCTCCTCGGTGTCGGGCTGACCCGGCGGAGATCCCGCTAAAGTTTGGATATGCCCGCAAACCTGCCGCCCGGCCTCCCGATTGTGCCGGACGGGGCCGGCGATCCCTCCGGATTCGAGATGTCCGAGGCCGACTTCGAAGCCGCCGTCAGCGACGCCCTGGACCAGCTTCCGGCCGAGGTGGCGCGGGCCATGGACAACGTGGCGGTGTTCATCGACGACGACTACGTCCCGCAGCCCGGCGAGGACCCGGACACGGTGCTTCTGGGACTGTACGAGGGAGTACCGCTGACCGAGCGCGACTCCTGGTGGGACGCGGGATCGCTTCCGGACCGCATCACCATTTACCGCCAGCCGATCCTGGACATCTGTTCCTCCCGCGAGGACGTGGTGGAGGAAGTGGCGGTAACGGTGATCCACGAGATTGCCCATCACTTCGGAATCGACGACCAGCGGCTTCACGAACTGGGTTGGGACTAGCCTTGCAGGCAGGGGACATGACCACAGCCAGGGGCCAACCAGGCCCGGGTGCTCGGGCCTCCGCTCTCCGGCTTCGCCACTTTTTCGTCACCCACGCGGGGCAACGTTCCCGCGACACGCCCTCGCGCCTCCGCTCAAATGACACTGATGTTGTTTATGTTATTGATGTGATCAGTGTTGCCAAAGTGACAAACTGACCTCTAACCTCAGAGGGCTGGGCATCTTCAGAGGGGCGCTTCCGTGCTGCCTCCCGACTCGTTCGCCCCGCCCTGACTTGCGAGGTTATGAATGAGTTTGACCGGCCCCGGCCGCACAGCGGCCGTCCTGTGCACCGCCGTCGTCCTCTTTGGAACCCTTGCATCGCCCGCACGGGCTGACCGGGCATTCGCGCTCACGCCGCCGGCATCGGTCCCAAGTGCAACAGCGCTGACGGTTCCGGCGGCGCCGGAACTCCCGTCCCCCGCGGACATCGCCGCGGCCAAGTCCAGCGAAAGTAAGACGGCGGCAAAGGTCGCCGACATCGAGGGCATCCTGGCCGACGCCGCGGCGGCCCAGGAGGTCACGTTCGCACGGACACTTGAGGCCAACAACGCCTACAGCAATGCCCTCGTGGAGCTGGACACGAGATCGGACGCGGCCGCCGTGGCCACGGCCAGGGCTGCCGCCGCGGACAAGGAACAGTCCAAGAGCCGTAAGGCCGTGGGGCAGCTGGCCGGCGACCTGTACCGGAACGGCGGCCTCAATCCGGAGCTGAGCGGCCTGGTCACCGGCACGGGCGACGTCCTGGCCAAGGCCGCAACCCTACAGGCCCTCACGGCCGGCCGGAGCAGGGCCTTCACCGCCGCCGAAACCACCGCCGCAGCCGCCGAATCACTCACCGCCGCCGCCGCCGACGCCCGCCGCGCGGCAGACGACGCCGCGAAAACCGCGGAGACGCTTAAGGCAGCGGCAGACCAGGCCAATGCAGCCCAGGTAAAGGCGGTGGCGGACGCCAAGGCACAGCGGACTGTCCTCGTGGGGCAGCTTGCCTCGCTTCGGAACACAACGGCGGCGCTTGAGTCTGCCCGCGTGGATGGTTTGGAGCGCCAACGCCAGCAGGCCCGGCTCGCCGCCGTGACTGCGGCCGCGGAACGTGCCGCCGCGGCCCAGGAGGCCGCAGACAAGGCGGCGGCTGCGAATGCTGCCGGTTCCGGCGGCGGGAGTGCGGCCCCAGCGGAACCGGCCGCTGCCGCACCGTCCCGGACGCCTGCCCAGGCCGCGCCGGCACCTGCCGCTCCTTCAGCACCTTCGCCTGCGGCTCCGGCCCCTGCCCGCCCGGCTCCCGCGCCCGCACGTCCTGCCCCGGCCCCCGCACCAGCGCCGGTTCAGCCGGCACCGGTTCAGCCGGCGCCGTCGCCGGGCGGTTCCAACCAGGCGGCCATTTCGGTGGCAATGGGCAAGGTGGGCTCCCCGTACTTCTACCAGTTCGGCGGCACCGGCGCGTACGGCTTCGACTGTTCAGGCCTGGTCCAGAACGCATTCGCAGCCATTGGAAAGCAACTTCCGCGCACAGCAGCTGAGCAGTTCGCCCAAGCGCCAGTCCATGTGCCCCTGTCCCAGGCGCAGCCCGGTGATCTCCTGGTCTGGGGATCGGCCCCCGGTTTCTACCATGTGGCGATCTACCTGGGCGGCGGCAAGGTGGTCCAGGCGCTGAACCCGTCCGCGGGCATCACCGTGACGGACCTCAGCATGATGGCAGGCATGCAGCTCCACCCGGTCGCGGCACGCTATTGACCCAGGCTTCTGGCAGGAGCAGTCCCAACTAGGACAGGACGTCCTTGCTCACGAACCTGCCGTACGCGAGCGCGCCGAACACTGCGATGTAGCCAGCCTGCAACAGGGCGTTGTCACCAAACGAGTCCCAGCCGATGGGTTGGCGAAGCAGGTCTGCGAAGCCGAACCAGTAGTGCGTGAACAGCCACGGGTGCAGCCACTCGAGCTGGGGCAACTGGTCGAGCACCTGGGATGCGACGGACAGGATGATGGTGGCGGCCATGGCGCCCACAGGCACGTCGGTCAGCGTGGACAGGAACAGCCCGATGGCCGACAGACCCAGCAGCGAAACAGCCTGGTACGCGGCGATCAGCAGCATCCTGACCAGCGCCTCGTCCGGTTCCACCAGGTCGCCCGAGAGCAGCGCCACCGGCCCCACCGGGAAGAGCGCCCAGCCGATGCCGGCTCCGGCAAGTGCCACGGCCAGCGGGGCGGAGATACAGAAAACCGCTGCCCCGGCATACTTGACCAGCAGCAGGCGCACCCTTCCGGCTGGGGCCACCAGCAGGTATCGCAGCGTGCCCAGTCCGGCTTCCCCGGCAATGGTGTCCCCCGCGACCACGCCGATGGTCAGCGGAAGGAACAGCGGCACTGAAACCAGCATCGCGGTGACTGCCACGAACAGGCCGTTCTGGCTGATCCGGTCCAGGAAAGCGGGCCCCCTCCCCGGGGGAACAGCTGAGGAAACGCGGACGACGACGGCGATCAGCACCGGGATGGCGGCCAGGGCCAGCAGCATCGCCTGGGTCCTGCGGCGGCGGAACAGCTGCTTCAGCTCCGAGGCGAGCAGGGAACCGCTGGACGCCCGGTGCCTGGTCCCCGGCGCCGGGGCTGGCAGTCCCTGTGTTGCGAACTCCTGCACTGGCGGCCGATCACTGCGCGACATCGAAGCCCTCCCCCGTCAAGGCCACGAACCGGTCTTCCAGGCTGCCACGCTCCACCGTGAACCCGCGGACACGCACCCCGTCGGCAACGAGGGCAGCGACGATCGCTTCCGGTGCCACAGCCCCGTTCGCGGATGGTTCACCTGCCGGCGCCGGGTGCTCAGCTGGACCGGAGAGCCCTGCCATGCGGTCGGGCCCCGTGCCAACGGGCAGGCTTGACGTGATGACGGCGTCCGCGCCGTCGGGATGTCCCACAACCGGGGACAAACCAAACCGCGCCAAAACGCCCGAGGCCGTACCGGCGTCGGGCGTCACCAGGCGAAGCTGAGCGGTGCCGTCCTGGCGGAGTTCGGCCAGGGGCCCCTGCGCCACCAGCCGGCCCGCGCTCATGATCGCCGCATGGGTGCAGATTTGCTCCACTTCGGCGAGCAGATGGCTCGAGACGAACACGGTGGCACCGTCGGCGGCGAGTGACCGCACCAGGTTGCGGACCTCGCGTGTGCCCTGTGGATCCAGCCCGTTGGTGGGTTCGTCCAGGACCAGCAATTCGCGCCTGGCCAGCAGCGCGTTGGCGATTCCCAGCCGCTGCTTCATGCCGAGCGAGTAGGCCCGCACCTTCTTCCGGGCAGCGTGGGAGAGCCCCACGCGTTCCAGTGCTTCCGCCACCCGCGCGCGGCGGCTGGACGGCGCGGCGTGGCGGTCCGCGGCATCAAAGCGGTGCAGATTTGCCGCGCCCGAGAGGAACGGATAAAAAGCCGGGCCCTCCACCAGGGCACCGACCCGGGGCAGGACCTCATCCAGCTGCCGAGGCATGTCCAGTCCCAGGACCCTGACCTCTCCGGCGGTGGGGGCCGCCAGGCCGAGCATCATGCGGATGGTGGTGGTCTTGCCGGAACCGTTGGGCCCGAGGAAGCCGAAGACTGAGCCCCGGGGGACGGCGAGGTCGATGCCGTTGACCGCCAACTGGTGGCCGAAGCGCTTGCTCAGGCCCTGCGTCTCTATGGCCAGCGTCGATATGGCCGGCGTGTCGGCTGCCCCGAAAACGCGCGTGACAGCTTCCAATGCAGGTGCCAGCGCGTCAGTTGCGGAACCCGGGCCGCGGCCAGCCGCTGTCACCTCGCGGCTGCGGCGGCCTGGAGCCGCTCAAGGGGCACGGAACCTACGAACGTCCGGCCGTCGTCGGTCAGGAGGACGTTGACCAGTGATGTGGAGATAGCCCGGCCGCCTGGAACGGTCACGGTCGCCTGGCGCAGCAGGGGATCATTGAGCAGCTTGTCGACGGATTGCTTTCCAGACTCAGGGGACGCGGACGGGGCGGAAGCGGAGGGAGCCGGGATGCCGACGATCCGGTCCCAGCCGGTTCCGGTGACCGTTGGGGCGTGTCCGCGGAGGTCCTGGCTGCCCGAATTCCTGTCAGCCAGATCCTTATCGGCATGGTCCGTCTTGCCGTGGGACGTCGACGGCACCGCAAGTTCCTTCACCGAGGCGCCCGGCGGCGGCGAGAACTTGAACAGTCCCGCGTCCGGGGCTCCAAGCGTCAGGCTGGAGAACGCTGTCCTGAAGGCGGGCTCCTGTTGCCCGCGCGCCCGCACCTCCACGCTCAGCGGCATGCCATTCTCACCATCCACGGCCACAGCCACGGAGCCCACCAGAGTGACGTCCGACCGCGGCGTGAGGACCAGGTTATACGCGGCCCTGCCTGCCACCTCGGTGTCACCGGCCACCGCCACTTCGGTGCTGCTGTCCAGCTTGTCAAGCATCTTCGCGGCCAGTTCCTCCGGCGTTGCCACGCCTTCCGGCATGTCATGGCTGCGGGATTCCTTCGCTGCCGCCGCGGGAAGCGTGACATGCGTGGCTGTGTTGTCCTTGGAGTTGTACAGCCACACCTCGTTGCCCTGGCGGACGGCGTCGCGCTCGGCCATCCGGTCCATCACCTGGATGCGGGCCTTGGTTGCCCCGTCGACATAGACGCGGGCGCTGTGCGGCCCGGTAAGCAGCTCGGCGAGGGAGCCCGTGCCGGCACCCGAGCTGGGCCCCACCTGGGGAACATCAGGCAGTCCGAGTTCGGAGGACTGCTCCAGGGTGCCGGAGAAGGACTTGGTCTGGTGCTGCCCGATCATCGCCAGCACCTGGGCCGGTGTCTTCTCCGGCAACGGATCCCGGGCGCTCGCAGGCAGGGACCCCGCCAGGACTCCGGCAGCAATAACAGCAGGTACGGCCACGGCAGGTGTCCACCTCAGCCAGATGGCAGTCATGTCAACTCCGCTCCGACGTCGCAGCTCATACCCTCAGGGTACGCCTCGGCCCCTTATGTGGCAGCCCCCGGCCGGGCTGACTGCTTTCCCTGTCGCGACTCGTGCGCCAGACTGGAAGGGACGCCGTTTTCCAGCTTCCAGGAGCCTCCGCCCCATGCGCATTCCCGGTGCCACATCCAGTCCGGCCGATGAACTGACAGGCATCGTGGGCTTCGCTGCCCAGGCGATCGATTCGCTCGGGGAATGGGGCGTGGGGCTCTTCACCTTCCTCGAGACGGTGTTTCCGCCGATTCCCAGCGAAGTGATTCTTCCGCTCGCCGGATTCCTGACCCGGCAGGGCTCCCTCAATCTGGTCCTGGTCTTCGTGACCAGCACACTGGGGGCGTATCTGGGCGCCCTTGCGCTGTATTTCCTGGGCGCGAAGGTGGGGCTGGAGCGTTCGATCCGCTGGTTGTCCAAGCTGCCGCTGGTGGACCGGGAGGACTTCGAGCAAGCGGACGGCTGGTTCCGCCGCCACGGCAGATCGGCGATTTTCTTCGGCCGGCTGCTGCCCGGCGTGCGGAGCCTCATTTCGTTGCCGGCGGGCGCCGAAAGGATGCACCTCGGCACTTTCAGCATTTTCACGATTGCCGGCAGCGGCATCTGGAACGGCGCCCTGATCGGCTTCGGTGTGCTGCTGGGGCGCCAATACGCGATGGTGGAGCAGTACTCGCGCTACCTCAACTACGCCGTCTACGGCGCCCTGGCCATCTTCGTGATCTGGCTCGTGGTCCGGCACATCCGGCGCGGAAAGCCGGCACAGGACCGGAAGTAGTTCCGGGCCCGGATAGCCCCCTTCAGTAGCCCCGGGCTCTCAGGCGCCGGGCACCACGGTGCCCGCGCCGCCGTCGACCGTCACTTCCTGGCCCGTCCTGAGCAGCGAGGTGGCGTCAGCGACGCCCACCACGGCGGGGATGCCGTATTCCCGGGCCACAACCGCGCCATGGGAATTAGGGCCGCCCATCTCCATCACCAGGCCGCCCGCCGTCAGGAACAGCGGGGTCCAGCCCGGATCGGTGGACGGCGCCACGAGGATCTCCCCCGGTTCCAGGTGGGCACCTACGGGGTCGAGGATGACGCGCGCGGGCGCTGTCACCGTCCCCGCCGACGCCGGGCTCCCGGACAGCGCCCCGGCAGCCGCGGTTCCGACGGCGGTAAGCAGCGTTTCGGGTTCCGTTCCGTCTGAGAGCAGCATCCGGGGAATGTGGCGCCGCTCCAGTTCCAGGTAATAGGCCCCCTGCCGCTGCGCCACGAGATCCTGCATGTCGGCACCATCCAGGGCCCGGTTCGCTTCGGCAAAGTCCAGGAAGAAGATGTCGTCGGCCCGGGCGAGCCGTTCCTGTTCCGCCAGCACGGCACCAACTTCGGCGAGCTGCTTCCGCACTTCCGCCAGCGCCAGGACGATCTGGAATTTGGGAAGCTCGCGCAGCCCGGCGAAGAGCCGCGCCCGCTGCAGCGCCGCCCGGACGGCCACGGCCCGGAGTCGTCCCCGCGAACGGGCCTCCGCCACGAGCCGCTCGATTTGCGCCTCGGCCTCGGCTGCCGCCTTGCTGAACTGGCGGTCAGGGGCGCGTTCCGGGTCCTCCAGCCGGAGGCAGTTGGCGAGGACGCCAAGGATATGGGTGGGGTCGTCCCGCCAGCGGGGCATGCCGACGTCGATCTCGGCGACAGCCCGGTGCCCGTACCGCGCGAGGAATCCTGCCAGGCCGGACTGGGCCACGGCCGGCAAGTCGCCGGCGGCGAAGCGCTGCGCCAGCACTGCGGGCGGGTGGCCGGTGAGCACGGCCAGCGATTCGGTGTCGGACTTCATCTGTGTGGCCACCCGCCACAGCTCAAGGTCCATCTCGGTTGTCACGTTGTTGGGCAGGCCGCGGAGCACGGGCTGGAGATCGACGTTTCGTTTCGGCCCGGCGCTGTCCTGCCCGGCGCTGTCCTGGCCGGAGCTGTCCGGCCCGGCACCGTCCGGCCCGGCACCGAACAGTTTCCCGGCACCCAGGAGTTTCCCGGCGAGGCCGAGCATTGCGAAGCCCAGGCCCGCCAACGGGAGCACTGCCGGAAGGTTGGGGAAGAGCCGCGGGAGGATCCCCTCGGCGTGGTCAAGCCGCGCGCGCGGGGAAGCTCCCTGGGGAAGTTCCAGCGTCGCGTTGAACTCCGTAGTGAAGCGGTTCAGGCGCCTGAGGGCCGCCTCGGGACGGACCAGCGCCCGGACCGCTGCTTCCGGCACGCGGAACCGCACAGCGATGGGGACCACGTGCCTGAGGAGGTCCCATGGCGTGCGGCGGGTGATCGAGAGGCGGGGGTCGCCAAACACGCTGCGCAGGACTTTTGCGGAGCGTGCCTCCATGACGTCGAAGACACTCGGGATGAGCCGGCGGCCCACGGTGCTCCGCGCGGCCGCGGTCAGGTCGACGAAGATGCGCTGCCCGGCTTCGACGTACGGCGGCGGCCCGTTGCGGGGGTCGGGAACGTCAAAGCCGGCGGCGGCCGCAACGGACGAGCCGACCCGCCGGAGGGCGGCAAGCCCCATCGGGGTCAGCGGCCGTGTGAGGCCCTGGGCGAGGCTGAAGCACAGGTAGACCCGCAACTCCTCCCCCGGACCGCGCCGGTCCGGGGCCTTCTCCGGCTGCGGGTAAAGCGTGGTGATGGGCCGGGACTGGGTCAGCCAGACCTTTCCGCCGCCGTCGAGCGCCCACTCCGTGTCCTGCGGGGCGCCGTAGTGGGCCTCTGCTTTGCTCCCCAGCACCGCGAGTTCCCGGATCTGCGCGTCGGTCAGGCACTGCTGGTTCTCCGCGCTCTGCTCGACAAGTTCGGTGCCTCCCCCGGGCAACGGCCGGACAGCCGTCCGTTTGTCCCCCAGTCGGCGCTGCAGGATGGCCCCGGACCCGGTATCCACCACGAAGTGGTCAGGATTGACGGCGCCGGACACCACCGCCTCGCCAAGCCCGGGGCTCGCGTCGATCACGGCCTCCCGGCGCCTGCCGGTGACCGGGTTTGCGGTAAACATCACGCCCGCCGCCTCGGCGTTCACCATGCGTTGGATGACGACGGCGAGGGCCACCGTTGCGGGGTCAATGTTCCGGCTGGCGCGGTACGCCACCGCCCGGTCGGTCCACAGCGAGGCCCAGCACTTCCGGACGGCGTCCAGCAGCGCCACGGCGTCTATGACGTTCAGATAAGTGTCCTGCTGGCCGGCGAAGCTGGCGAAGGGAAGGTCCTCGGCCGTGGCCGAGGACCTGACTGCGACGGGCACGCCGTCCAGCGCCCGGTAAGCCGTGAGTAGCTCCCCGGCGATCGCCGTCGGAAGTTCTGCCGAGGTGATCAGGCCGCGGGCCCTGGCGGCCAGGCCCGCGAGGGATTCCAGGTCATCGGCGGGGGTGTCCTGAAGGGCACTGTGAACCTCGCCGAGCCCCAGCGGCTCCACGGCCCGGACGTAGGCCTCGGTGATCAGGCAGAACCCGTCGGGCACAGGGAGGCCGGCTGCCAGCAGCTCGCCGAGGTTGGCGGCCTTGCCGCCAACCTGGGGCAGCATGGAGCCGCTGAGGTCCCCGAGGCCGAGCACCAGCCCGCTCATGCGCTACGAGGCGCCGAGCATCGGTCCGAAGCTGACGCGGTCGGCGAGCCGGGGGTCTTCCCGGTCCGGGACCACCATCACGGGGCTCTTGGCATGGTGCAGGACGCCGTCCGACGTCGAGCCCAGGAGCATGCCGGTGAAGCCGCCGCGGCCGCGGGTTCCCACCACTATCAGCTCAACGTGCCTGCTGGCCTCCACCAGCACATCCACGGGCGAACCGTCCAGCAGCCGGGTCTCGATGGCCAGCCGCGGGAAGTGGCTCTGCAGCCAGGCCACTCCGGCCTTCAGCTGGACCTGGATATCGGCGAACAGCGCTTCCCGGTCCAGCGGGGCCGGAACCCAGGCAAGGGATCCGCTGTACTGCGGCACGGCGCAGATCACGCGCAGCGGTGCACCCAGCCGTTCGGCCTGCTCCGCGGCTTCCAGGACTGCGACGCGGGCCTGCTCGGACCCGTCCACGCCCACGGCCACTACCTTTTCCACCGGGCCGTGGCCGGACTTGGCCTGCTCAGCGCGGATGTGTTTGTCCTGGGTGGTCTCGCCCAGGCGGTCGGAGCAGATCAGCGGAACCGTCACAGTGGGGCATTTGGCGTGAGCCGGAAGCGCACTGCTCACGGAGCCGAGGAGCCGCCCGACGAAGCCGCCCCGCCCTCGCGTCCCGAAAACCAGCAGTTCGGCGGTCTCGGACAGGTCGAGCAGGACGCCGGAAGCGTCACCGTTCTCGACCGAGGCGCTGACGTTGATGTTGTAGCCGGACACCTTGTCCACTGCGTGCTGCAGGATCGCCTCGGCGCCCTCGCGGATCACCGAGTCGTCCACGGTGGCATAGCCGCCGTCGAGTCCGGATGCGGCAAAGATGGGCACCGAGTAGGCGGTGACAATATGGAGGGGACGACGGCGGCGTTCGGCTTCACGGGCAGCCCACACGAGGGCGCACTGGCCATGGTCCGAACCATCGACGCCGACCACGATCCCTTCGGGTCTTGCGTGCCGGGCACCGCCATCCCGTGCCGGGTCGGGATGCAATTCGTGTGCGTCCATTCGGTCCGCCTCCTCGCGATACTGCCTGATGATGCGGCTATTCTGCCAGAAGCAGCCCGCCTAGCCGTCACCGGCAGGCCGTCGGGTTCCCGGTTATGCGCAGCCTGCCTCTGAGTCCAACTATTCTCGGTCGGCGACCTGTTAGCAAGCAGCCCCCACGGGGCTCTGCGGGTCCTGTGGGTGGGCTGTTTTCCACCCCTTCCGGGTGCCCTTCCGGCACTGCCTGGGGTGCTCGGGTGACGCTGTGCAAAGCCCGGCAAACCAATGTTTCGGGAGGGGTATCCAGCGACCAAAAAATTCTGTAATGTCGAGGCACCATCGGTCCGGATTGTGCTCCACCGCACAGCCGGAGATGGGTTGTGTCTGCTTGCTGGGGCAGTGGACGGTGCATGGGCGATGATGCCCTGCGCTTCGAAATTCTCGAGGAGGAAGTGAAGTGTCACGCATGCCTGGTCTCAGCGGCGCAGAACGGACCACCACTGTGGTCATCGGCACAGGACTTCCCGGTTTGGCCATTGCCACGGAACTCCGACGCCGGGGAGTTGATTCAATCATTGTCAGCCGGCTGGAATCCCCCGGCGGCCAATCCCAGAAATCCGCGCACCAGCGGTGCGACGACACCGAGGCAGGGTCAATCCAGGAACGGAACGAAATCCTCCGGCACCTGCGCAACTACGCTTCAAGCCACCAGCTGGACATCCGCAGCGACACGTCTGCCGTGTTGCTGGACAAGATGGGGCCGGGGGCGGAGGCCTCTCTGCACCGCTGGGCCGTGCATACCCCTGACGGCGTGTTGCTGGCCGACCACATTGTGCTCACGCGCTGTGCCCACAGCCAGCTGCGGCGCATGCTCACGGACCTCGGCATTTCCATAGGCACCAACCTCGTCGCGGCCATGCGCGCCATCGGCATCTACCTGGTCGGCGTGGGTGAGATGATCACGCCTACGCCGAAGGAAGTGCTGCGGCAGGCAAAGGTGGTGGGCCAGGCCATCTCGGCGAAGGTCTACCCGGACAGCGTGCCGTCGATCCTGACCGGCAGCTTCCCGGCGCTGCCTGCCGCCGCTCTCTAAAGCGGCGCGGCTCTCGAAAGCGGGTGCGAGTCCCCGGCAACCCCGGCCCGGGCCTCGCGCCCGGCTACGCCTCGCGCCCGCCCGGGCCCTGCCCGGTACCGTCATTGTCATCTGCACCGTCAGACTCGTCGCCAACGCCGAGCCTCCGGCGGGCCAGAACACCGAGGGTGACGAGCAGGCCGAGAGCCACGGCCGCGAACACCACGATGCTCCAGGGGAAGGGCTCCGAAGAATCCGGCGCTTTTGCTGTGGCCTGCGTGGCGCCAGGCTGCGGCGTACCGACCGTCTGGACCGGCGCCGACGTCGCCCCCGCCGCAGCGGCCGTGGCGGTAAAGGCGAACGTGCCCTCGATGGGATGGGAATCCGAGCTCACCACGCGCCACACCACCGTGTACTTCCCGGCAGGCGCACCTTCCCGCAGCTTCTGCGAGGCGACGTTGTCCACGATCTCCACCTTGCCGTCGGTCCAGTCGGTTCCGGCGGCATCCGTCACCTTGACCTCGGAGCCGAGCCCCAGCGGGGTGTTGTTGAAGGTGATCGAGACCTTGGCCGGAGCCGTTGGCACGGTGGCGCCGTCGGCCGGGCTGCTTGACTCGGCAACATCATGCGCGGAAGCCGGCCCGGCAGTAAGGAGCAGGGCGACGAGCGCGAGGGCGCCAAAGACGGCGGACAGCAACTGGCGGGTGAAACGCATGGGCGGACTACTCCTCGTGTTGACTTCCTTACAGAGTAGGCGAATTTGCCTCACCGAAACCCGGCAACCTACTAGGATTCAAGTAACCCCACACTCTCACCGGAGGACTAATGCTCAAGCAGGGCTCTGCACTGGACCGGTATTTCAAGATTTCCGAACGGGGGTCGAACTTCTCCCGCGAGATCCGCGGCGGTTTTGCCACCTTCTTCGCCATGAGCTACATCGTGGTGCTCAACCCCCTCATCCTGTCCGGGGCAGACTCCTCCGGCGCCACACTCGGTTTCCAGGCAGTCGCTGCCGTCACCGCTTTCGTTGCCGGTATCCTGACCATCCTCATGGGTGCGTGGGCCAAGCACCCCTTCGCCATGGCCACCGGCCTGGGCGTCAACGCGTTCGTGGCCGTGACAGTGGCCACCAACCCGGGACTGACCTGGCCGGACATGATGGGACTGGTGGTCCTCTCCGGCGTCACCATGATGATCCTGGTCCTGACCGGGTTCCGGACCGCCGTGTTCCGGGCCGTTCCGGACGGGCTCAAGACGGCCATCGTGGTGGGCATCGGCCTGTTCATCGCCCTCATCGGCCTGGTCAACGCCGGCTTCGTGCGGCGGATTCCGGATGCGGCCGGGACCACCGTTCCGGTGGGCCTCGGCTTTGACGGCAAGCTCCTGGGCTGGCCGACGCTGGTGTTCGTGTTCGGCCTGATCCTGACCATCGCCCTGCTGGTGCGCAACATCAAGGGCGCCATCCTGATCGGCATCGTCGCCTCCACCGTCCTGGCGGTCATCCTCGAGTTCACCCTGCACATCGGTCCCAGTTTCGACGGCAAGAACTTTAACCCGCAGGGCTGGTCCCTTGTTGCCCCCAAATTCACCGAATGGTCAGCTCCGGACCTCTCCCTGATCGGCAAGGCCAACCCGGTCGGGGCCTTCGGCCACCTGGGCATTGTGGCCGCTGCGCTGCTGGCGTTCGTGATCCTGCTCAGCATCTTCTTCGACGCGATGGGCACCATGGTGGGCCTGGCCAACGAGGCCGGAACCGTGGACAAGGACGGCAACATCCCCAACGTTGACCGCGTGCTGCAGGTGGATGCCCTCGGCGCCATTGTGGGCGGCGGCGCCTCCGTGTCCTCCAACCAGATCTTCGTCGAATCCGGCGCAGGCATCGGCGAAGGCGCGCGGACCGGCCTGGCCTCGATCGTGACCGGGCTGCTGTTCCTGGTGGCCATGTTCTTCACCCCGCTGATCAACCTCGTACCGTTCGAGGCCGTGGCCCCCGCGCTGGTGGTGGTCGGCTTCATGATGGTGGCCCAGATCGGCAAAATCCACTGGCAGGACTGGGGCATTGCACTGCCCGCCTTCCTCACGTTCACGCTGATGCCGTTCACCTACTCGATCGCCAACGGCCTGGGTGCCGGCTTCATCTCCTACGCCCTCATCCGCACCTTCCAGGGCCGTGCCCGCGAAGTGCACCCGCTGATGTGGGCCGTCGCGGCGGCCTTCGTCCTGTTCTTCGGCATCGGCCCGCTTGAGCAGGCACTGGGCATGTAGCAGGCCGGGTTTCCGGTATTCCAGACATCACGACGGCGGCGCTGCTGGCTTTGGCCAGCACCGTGCGGTGAGCTTGAAGCATGGACTTTCCCGCGCTCTCCGTCGACGCTCAGCCCCGCCCCTGGACGGGCCGTGACGACGGCGACGGCGACGCCCACCGCCGCTGGTGGCAGGCGGTAACCCCTCATTCACAGAGCCAGCAGGACGGCAGCCCCCTGCGCGCCGATCCGCCCGTCAGGGTGCCCCCGCTTGCCGGCACTGACGCCACCGCCCGCCCTGCGGTGATCCTCGGCTTCTGCAGCGACGAGGGCGTGCGCCGAAACAAGGGCAGGACCGGAGCCGCGGCCGCCCCTGCAGCGATCCGCAGTGCGCTCGGCCCCCTTGCCTACCATTCGGATCGGCCAGTCGCCGACGCCGGCGACGTCGTGGTCCGCGACGGCGAGCTGGAGGCGGGCCAGGCCCGGGCGGGCGCCGCCGTTGCGGGACTGCTCGACGGCGGCCGCCTCACCATGGTGCTGGGCGGCGGCCACGAAACGGCGTATGCCAGCTACCTCGGCGTGGCAGGGTCCAGGGCGGTCCGCGACGGCCAGCGGCTGGGCGTCCTCAACCTTGATGCCCACTTCGATCTGCGGGATGAGGCGGTCCCCAGTTCGGGGACCCCGTTCCTCCAGATGGCCCGCGCGGAAGCGGCCGCGGGGCGCGAACTGTCGTACGCCGTCGTCGGAATTTCCGAACCCAACAACACCCGCGCACTGTTCAGTACTGCCGATGAGTTGGGGGTGAAGTACCTGCTGGACGAGGACTGCACCGCCGGCGCGGCCGGGGCCTTCGTGGCGGACTTCCTCAGCGGAATCGACGTCCTGTACCTGACCATCGACCTGGACGTGCTGCCGGCGGCGGTGGCTCCCGGGGTCAGCGCACCGGCCGCGTACGGCGTTCCGCTGCCCGTCATCAGTGCCGTCTGCCGCCAGGTCGTGGCCAGCGGCAAACTGCTGCACGCTGACGTGGCCGAGCTGAACCCGGCATTCGACATCGACAACCGGACCGCCCGGGTAGCGGCGCGGCTGGTCAGCATCCTGCTGGGCTGAGCGTCAGTCCCGTGCCGAGCCCGGCCCGGCTAGTCCTTGGGCTTGGGCTTGGCTGTGGGCTTCGGGGCAGGCCGGGCAGGCGCCTTGGGCTTCGCCGCGGGCTTGCTGACGATCGACGCCGGCGGCTTGGGGAAGGCAGCGGCGGGATAGAGCCGCGCCACTTGGAGCATGTAGTTCGCCCACTGCGGCCCCGCGATCATGTAGCCGTCAATGCGGTCGTAGAACTTGCCATTGATGGTGAGGTTCCGGCCGGGCCGCTGCTGGCCCTCCAGCGCGTCCCCGAAGAACGAGGCAGTTGCCAAACCAGAGGTGTACCCCAGCACCCAGGTGGCGCTGTTGCTGTTGTTGGTGCCCGTTTTGGCCGCCACCGGCACGGTTTTCTGCACCTTGGGGTTGATGTAGATACCGGAGCCCTTGTTGAGCATGTCCTGGAGTGCCTTGTTAACGCCGCGGACCACGTTCTTGTCCACGGCGTCGCTGCAGTCCTGGGCCTCCGCCGGGAGCTTCTTGCCCGCCATGTCCGCCACCCCGGCCAGGGCCACCGGCTCGCAGTGGCGGCCATCGGCCGCGAAGGTGGCAAAGGCGTTGGCCATGGTCAGCGGGGCCACCCCGGTGCCGCCCAGCAGGTTGCCCAGCTGGTGCATGTTGACCGGCGTTCCGTCCAGCCCGCTGCGGAGCCCGACAGCGTTGACCATGTTCTGGATCCCGCAGAAGTCCAGCTGCGCGGCCTCGGCAAAGGTGGCCGTATTGATGGAGTTGTAGAGCCCGTAGTCGGCCGGCATCTTGCGGTAGTAGCCTTCTGAAGCGTTCTGCAGGTCGTCCGCCGTTTCGAGTCCTGCCCTGCGTTGCTTGGTGCTGTAGCCGCCTGCCACCTTGCCGCACGAGGACCGCCAGCGGAAGCCCAGGGGGTACTCGCGCTTGGAGGCGTCCACCACTGTACTCATGGTTTTGCCCTGGTGCAGCCACTCGGCGAAGGTAAAGGGCTTCATGGTGGACCCCGGCTGGAACCCGCCGGCGCCGTTGAGGTCGTTGCCGTTGGCGTCCTTGGCATCCACGTTGAAGTTCAGCTGGGTGTCGAACTTCCCGGGCTGCGGCAGGTACACCGTGTTCTGCGCCATCGCCAGGACCTTGCCGGTGCCCGGCTGGACCGTGACCAGGGAAGCACCCCATTTATTCGGGTTGGCGCCGGCGGTGGCGTTGACCTGCGACTGTGCCCTGGCCTGCAGCCGGCTGTCCAGGGTCGTGGTGATGGTGAGTCCGCCGCGGAAGAGCCGCTTTTCGCGCGCCTCGGTGTCCGCGCCGTAGGCCGGGTTGTTGAGGAAGAGATGGGTCACGTAGTCACAGAAGTAGGGGGCCATGGTGGCCGCGGCGCAACCCTGCCGCGAGGGCCTGACCTTCAGGCCGACGCCGGAGGCCACTGCGGCGTCATGCTGCTTCTTGGTGATCATCTTCTGCTTGAGCATTTCGCCGAGGACCTGGTTGCGGCGTTTCAGCGAGTTCTTGGGGTTGGTCACGGGATCGTAGAAGCTGGGGCTGTTCACCAGGCCCGCGAGCAGCGCCGACTGGGGCAGGGTCAGCTTGCTGGCCGGAACGCTGAAGAAATACTGGGAGGCAGCCTCAATGCCGTACGCGCTGCGGTTGAAGAAGACGATGTTGAGGTAGCCCTCAAGGATCTGGTCCTTGGTGAATTTCTTCTCCAGCGCCATGGCGAGGCGCATCTCGCGCAGCTTGTCCCCCATGGTCTTCTGCCCGCTGAGCACCACCTGGTCCTCACGGCCTTCGGATATCAGGGACTCGTTCACAATGTTGGTGACGTACTGCTGGGTGAGGGTTGAGGCTCCCTGCCGGTCACCCCGGGTCAGGTTGCTGGTCAGCGCGCGCAGGACGCCCTGCGTGTCCACGCCGCCGTGCTCATAGAAGCGGCTGTCCTCGATGGCGACGACTGCCTTCCGGATGAACGGGGACATCTGCTTCAGCGGAACGCGGACCCGGTTCTCCGAATAGAACGTGGCGATGAGCTTGCCGTCCGCGGTCAGCATGCGGGTGGTCTGCGATGGGGCGGGCACCGCGAGTTCGGTGGGCAGGCTGTTGAAGTAGGAAATCGACTTGCTGACCGAGGTGCCGGCGAGGGCGGCCCCGGGCACCAGGAAGCTGGCCACCAGGACCCCGCAGAGGCAGCTGACAACCACGAACCCCAGCAACTTTGCCAGCGCAAGAGCCAAACGGGATATCAACCTTCTGCCTGCCATGATCCAAGCTCACCACATCATCGGCCGGAAAGTAGAATACTCGCCGCTCCCGGCATGATTCGTGCTTCGCAGGGTCAGACCGGGGTGTGCGGCGCCTTTCCCTCGTCACCGAATTTCTCGGCTGCCCTGCGTTCGCGGAGCCGGTCCAGGCGCTTCATGACCGGCGCCGTGGTGGCCCCGTGCAGCACCACGGACACCGCCACTACCAGTCCGATGATGCTCCACAGGCGCTGGGCCTGGTCCCCGAAGCTGCCCTGGCCCAGCGCGTAGGCAAGGTAGTACAGGGACCCGATGCCCCTGATGCCGAAGAAGGAAATGGCGATCCGTTCGCGGGGACCGGTCTTGCCCCGGGCAAGCGCCAGCCAGCCGGACAGCGGACGGACCAGGATCAGGAAGGCCACCGCCACGCCCACCTCGGCCCAGCCGACGCCGGCCAGCAGGCCCCTCGCGATCGCTCCGCCCAGGAGGACCAGGATGACAACTGTCAGGAGCCGCTCGAGCTGTTCCACGTAGGAGTGAAGAATGCGGTGGTAGCCGTGGGTGCGCTCCGCTGCCCTGATGGTCACGGCGCAGACGAACACCGCAATGAAGCCGTAGCCCTCGATCATCTGTGTGACGCCGTACGCCAGGAAGGTGGCGGCCAGCGCAACGAAGCCCTCGGAGTGGTTGGACAGCCGGATGCTGTCGTGCCGGGCGGAGAAGAAAAGCCGGGCCAGCACCTTGCCCGTGCAGTAGCCCAGCAACAGGCCCACGCCGATGCGCCACAGGACGTCCACGCCGAACCACGCCGGAAACCAGGCCGACGGCGCGGTCCCCACGAGGCTCATGGCGATGGCCAGGTACACAAAGGGAAAGGCCAGCCCGTCATTCAGGCCTGCCTCCGAGGTCAGGGCGAACCTGACCTCGTCCTCCTGGTCGGTGCCCTCCTCCTCGTCGGCGGGCTCGCCCACCTGCACCTCGGAGGCCAGGACCGGATCCGTGGGCGCCAGGGCAGCCGAAACGAGGAGCGCGGCGGCGAGTCCCAGTCCCAGCAGCCAGAGCCCGAGGAGCGTCAGGCCCAGCATGCACAGGGGCATGGCAATCCCGAGCATCCGCCAGGTGGTGGCCCAGTTCCGCCGGCCCACCGAGCGGTCCAGCGCCAGCCCGGCTCCCATCAGCGAGATGATCACGCAGATCTCGGTCAGGTGCAGGGTCAGCTCGGGGTGCTGGACAGGGTTCGGGTCGGGGAGGTTGGGAAGCAGGCCGAAGGCGGCGGCGCCGGCACCCAGGAAGACCATCGGCATGGAGATCGGGGCACTGCGCAGGGCCTTGGGCAGGATGGCGGCAACAAAGACCGCGACGCCCGCCGCGGCGAACATGATGCTGGCACCTTCAAACACGGTCGCCTCCTGCGCCGTCGGCCTCTCAGACCTGACCAACACTAGCCGCCCGTTCACGCACCCGGGAGGGCACGCCGCGGATGGGCGCACCCAAAACAAACCCAGTCACAGACATGTCAAACGTCTTGTCAAATGACAGTCATCTTACCTTTGGACCGGTTCCCGGTAGAATGGTCTACTGCCCCCCGGCAAGAATCACAGAAAGTCAGTACATGAGCACAGCAACCATGGAGCGCCCAACCGCTCCTAAGAGCGCGTCTCGCTCCGCGGATGCCCGGTCCATCGACCTGGCGTTCACCAGTGCCGACCAGGTCCACGACGGCCTGGAAAACGCGGTAGAAGCGCTGATCGAAACGGCTGCCCAGGAAGGCACCTGCGGCATCAAGGTCACGCGCCTTGAGCCAGGCCGTTACACGGTGGCCCTCGACGAGTCTGTCCCCTTCGGTGAAACACACGAGGACATCGCAGCCTAACACGCGAAAAAGCCCCCGATCCTGGACTCATGCTGGCCAAACGGCCGAATCATCCAAGGTCGGGGGCTTTTTGATTTCAGCTGCGCGTGCTCCGCAGGGCTTCAGCCGGACTACATCCGGCGCACCTGCACGCCGTCGGATTTCATAAAGAGCTGGGATTCATGCGCTCCGCCACAGATCAGCCACAGCACGTTGCCGCTCCGTGAGATTTCCTCCACCTCGCCTGCCGCAATTACGTGCGCATGCTTGATGATCTCAATCCGCTCGCCCACGTGCAGCGATCCCCAGTCTGAAACCGTAGCTGCGTGTGCGATGCGTCTGGACAGGACTGCCCCGCGTGCTTTCATTTGAACTTCTACCCCTTTGTGGATGTTCTTCTTACGCCACAGCATCGTTGATGTGACTTTCACTACACCTTTAGTTCTACTACACTCTCCGGCCTATTTCCGGCGGGTTGCAGACTATTTCGGCGCCGCCGGCAAATCATTGCCGGCGGCGCACAATGTTCACCCTCAGGCGAGGTTTCCGACGGCGGATTCGGCTGCCGCCCGCACCGCACCGGAGGCGACCAGCCGGTCGGCGGCCTCGAGCTCGGGTGAGAGGAACCGGTCCGTGCCCGGGCCGGCGACGACGGTCCGCAGTGTTTCGAGGACAGCCGCCCCGGCGGGTCCCGGCGTCAGCTGGCCCCCGGACAGCTGGGTACGCATGTCGATAGCCCGGGCCGATGTCACCAGCTCGATCGCCAGCACGCGGCGCAGGTTCTCCACGGCTTTCCGGAGCTTTCGGGCAGCGTGCCAGCCCATGGATACGTGGTCCTCCTGCATGGCCGAGCTCGGGATGGAGTCCACGGACGCGGGCACCGCGAGCCTCTTGTTGTCCGAAACCAGCCCGGCCTGGGTGTACTGGGCGATCATAAGACCCGAGTCCACGCCCGGATCCGCGGCCAGGAACGCCGGCAGGCCGTGCGAGCGGGCAGGGTCAAGCATGCGGTCCGTACGCCGTTCGGCGATGGAGCTGAGGTCCGCGACGGCGATGGCCAGGTAGTCGAGAACATACGCCACAGGGGCGCCGTGGAAGTTGCCGTTGGAGCTGACCCGGCCGTCGGGCAGGACCACGGGGTTGTCGATGGCTGCCGCGAGTTCACGGGAGGCCACGAGTTCGGCGTGGTCGACCGTGTCCCGGACGGCGCCGGCAACCTGGGGTGCGCAGCGCAGGGAGTAGGCATCCTGGACCCGGGAATCGCCCACGCGGTGCGACGCCACGATGGCCGAGTCGGACAGGACCCGGAGCATGTTGTCGGCGCTGGCAGCCTGGCCGGGGTGCGGGCGGAGGGCGGCGTGCAGCTCGGGCAGGAACACCTGATCTGTGCCGAGCAGCGCCTCGACGCTGAGCGCGGCGGTGATGTCCGCCGTCGTGAGCAGCTGGCGGATGTCCGCGATGGCCATCAGGAGCATGCCCAGCATGCCCTCAGTGCCGTTGACCAGCGCCAGCCCTTCCTTCTCGGCCAGGGTCACGGGTTCGATGCTGTGTGCGGCAAGGAGGTCGGCAACCGTGCGCTGGCCGGCGCCCCCGTAGAGTTCGCCGTCGGGGCCGGTTGCTTCGCCCTCACCCATGAGGACCAGGGCGCAGTGGGACAGCGGTGCGAGGTCGCCGGAGCAGCCCAACGAACCGAACTCACGGACCACCGGGGTGATGCCGGCGTTGAGCACGTCCACCATGGTCTGCAGCACCACGGGCCGGACGCCGGTGCGTCCGGATGCCAGCGTCTTGGCGCGCAGGAACATGATGCCGCGGACCACTTCGCGTTCCACAGCGGGGCCCATCCCGGCAGCGTGGCTGCGGATCAGCGATTTCTGCAGCTGGGTGCGGAGCTCGCCGGGGATGTGGCGGTTGGCCAGCGCGCCGAAGCCCGTGGAGATGCCGTACGCGGGCACGTCGCTGTGGGCCAGTTCGTCGATGTGCGCGCGGACTTTGGCGACGGTGTCCAGGGCTTCCTGGGCGATGGTCACCTTGGCGTCGTGGCGCGCGACGGCGACGACGTCCTCGGGCGTGGCACCGCTGGCACCGAGGGTGACGGTGAGCGGTTGGTGGGTTGGGGCCACGCGGGCAGGGTTCCCTGGCCGAGCTTGCGAGGTTAGGGAGGTCGTGGGGAGAGTCATTTCTTCTTCCTTCTTCCCAACTGACTGGCAGTTGTTGTCGTTTTGGGCGTTCAAAACGACATCTAATGCGAGTTAGTTGGTGGTTCCTTCGTTCATGGGGATCCGGACGCCGCGTTCCTTGGCGACGTCGACGGCGCGGTCATAGCCGGCGTCGACATGCCGGATGACGCCCATGCCGGGATCGTTGGTGAGGAGCCGCTCCAGTTTCTGCGCGGCGAGGTCGGTGCCGTCAGCGACGGAGACCTGGCCGGCGTGGATGGAGCGGCCGATGCCCACTCCCCCGCCGTGGTGGATCGAGACCCACGTGGCGCCGGAGGAGGTGTTGATCAGCGCGTTGAGCAGCGGCCAGTCGGCGATGGCGTCGGAGCCGTCGGCCATGGCTTCGGTCTCGCGGTACGGGGAGGCGACGGAGCCGGAGTCGAGGTGGTCGCGGCCAATGACGATCGGGGCCTTGACCTTGCCCTCCTTGACGAGCTGGTTGAAGAGCAGCCCGGCCTTGGCGCGTTCGCCGTAGCCCAGCCAGCAAATACGGGCCGGCAGACCTTCGAACTCGACGCGCTCACCGGCGGCGTCGATCCAGCGGTGCAGGTGCTTGTTGTCCGGGAAGAGTTCCTTGATGGCCTTGTCGGTGACGGCGATGTCCTCGGGGTCGCCGGAGAGGGCAACCCAGCGGAACGGGCCGAGGCCCTCGCAGAACAGGGGGCGGATGTAGGCCGGGACGAAGCCGGGGAACTCGAACGCGCGGCTGTAGCCGCCCTTGCGGGCCTCGTCGCGGATGGAGTTGCCGTAGTCGAACACCTCGGCGCCGGCATCCTGGAATTCGACCATGGCCTGGACGTGCTTGGCCATCGACGCCTGGGCCTTCTTGGTGAAGCCTTCCGGATCGGCCTCGGCCTCGCGGTGCCATTCGTCCACGGAAATGCCCTCCGGCAGGTAGCTCAGGGGGTCGTGGGCGGAGGTCTGGTCGGTGACGATGTCGATGGTCAGCTCGCCGGCCTTGTGGCGGCGAAGCAGTTCCGGGAAGACCTCGGCGGCATTGCCCACGTAGCCCACCGACCAGCCGCGGCGCTCTTCCTTGGCCGCCAGGACCTTGGCGATCGCGGCGTCGAGGTCCGTTTCCACCTCATCGAGGTAGCGCTTGCCGGCGCGGCGACGCAGGCGGGTCTCGTCGACGTCGATAATCAGGCAGGCTCCCTCGTTGAGGGTGACGGCGAGGGGCTGGGCGCCGCCCATGCCGCCGCAGCCGCCGGTCAGGGTCAGGGTGCCGGCGAGCGTGCCGTTGCTGTCCCCGGTGAGCTTGCGGGCGATCGCCGCGAAGGTCTCGAACGTGCCCTGCAGGATGCCCTGGGTGCCGATGTAGATCCAGGAGCCGGCCGTCATCTGGCCGTACATCATCAGGCCCTCGGCCTCGAGCCGGCGGAATTCGGGCCACGTGGCCCAGTCGCCGACGAGGTTGGAGTTGGCCAGCAGCACCCGCGGGGCCCATTCGTTGGTGCGGAAGACGCCCACCGGCTTGCCCGACTGGACCAGCAGGGTCTCGTCCTTGTCCATGGTTTCCAGGGTGCGGGTGATGGCGTCGAACGCAGCCCAGGAACGCACGGCCCGGCCGGTGCCGCCGTAGACCACCAGGTCATCCGGGCGTTCGGCAACCTCAGGGTCGAGGTTGTTCATGAGCATGCGCAGGGGTGCCTCGGTCTGCCAGGACTTGGCGGTGAGCTCGGTGCCGCGGGCTGCTTTGACCGGGCGGGCACCGGTGGTGAAATCGGCGGGTGCCATGGTGGCTCCTTCGTATAGCGGGAATGTTGCTGCGTTGCAGGAATGTTGTGTGGTGCAGGAATTCTGTGGTGTTGCTGAGTCAGCATTTTGAGCGGAAGTGCTTCTGTATCAACTAAAGCCCCTCAAGACCGGGTGAGACAGGGGTTTCCAAGCGGGGCTGTCCGGTATCCCAGACCCAACTGGGTAGCACTTCAGGGCGTTCCCAGCGCTGGGAACGCCCTGTGCTGCCACCCAGTTGCGCTGGTGCTGGGCGCAGCCTATTTCGCCGGGCGGCCGTGGATGCGCACCGAGAGCTCGTCGGCGACCTTTTGGACCCGGGCGGCGAGCACCGGCCACTGGTCCTCCGGCAGCTTGTCTTCCAGGAACGTGACGGCGACTGCCGCCGTCGGCCATCCAAGGTGATCCGTGACAGCGGCGGCGATTGAACCAAAGCCCGGGGTCACTTCCCCGTGTTCCGTGGCGTAGCCACGCTGCCGCACCTGGTCCAGGTGCGATGACAGGGCCGAGTACTTCATGATGGCGCCCTCCACCTCGTGCCGGGCAGAGAAGGCGGCGGCGTTCGGATAGAGCGCCCGGACCTGTGACTTTGGCAGCGCGGCAAGGATGGCCCGGCCGCTGGCGGTGAGGTGGCTGGGCAGCCGGACACCGACGTCGGTCACCAGGGATGGCCGGTTCTTGGCGCGCTCCTCCACGATGTAGAGCACATCCCGGCCGTGCAGGACCGCCAGGTGTGCGCTTTCGCCTAGGACATCAACGAGGGATGCCAGCATGGGCCGCCCCAGCCTGGACAGCGGTTCCTGCCGCGAGTACGCGGAACTGAGCTCGAAGGCGCTGATGCCGAGGCCGTAGCGCTGCTCCTCGTGCAGGTGCAGGACGAAGCCGTTCGCCTCCATGACGCCCAGGAGGTGGTAGACACTTGAGCGGGGCAGCCCCAGTGCCGTGGCAATGTTCGACGCCGCCATCGGCCCCCGCTTGGAAGCCAACAGTTTGAGAATCCGCAAGGTATTTTCGGCGGCTGGAACTTTCGCCTTGACCGCTGAGTCCGGCCGCGCCGCTGATTCCGGCCGTTTTGCCGCCGTGGCGGCCGTCGTGCCTGCCATGTGTCCTCCAGGCCTCGTTTGTTTGGCTGACTGCCCGTTGTTTGACTGTCCGTTCGGGATTCTGCCTCTTCGGGTTTTCGCCTAAAGGTGTCCGGTATCCCGTACTTAAGCTTGCGCCTGATCCACTCCCTGAAGCCCTCCTTCAGCAGCACTACTGTCTGGAATACCGGACATCGCCTTGCCAGCCCCCATGATCCCGCTTTCCCGCGCACGGAGGTAGCGTTTGTCCATGGAATTTCCACTGAAGGGCAAGGTGGCTCTGGTGGCCGGTGCCACACGAGGGGCAGGTCGCGGCACGGCTGTGGCGCTGGGTGAGGCCGGGGCAGTGGTCTACTGCACCGGCCGCACCACTAAGGGCCAGACGTCCGACTACCGTCGCCCGGAAACCATCGATGAAACGGCAGCCATGGTGAGCGCGGCCGGCGGGACCGGCATCGCCGTGGCGGTTGACCATCTCAACGCCACTGAGGTGGAAGCGCTGGTCCGCCGCATCGACGGCGAGCACGGCCGGCTGGACATCCTGGTGAATGATATTTGGGGCGGCGAGAAGCTCATCCAGTGGAACACGCCCCTGTGGGAACACGACCTTCACGGTGGTTTGCGGATGCTGCACGGCGCCGTCGACACGCATCTGGTCACGAGCCACTACGCGCTGCCGCTGCTCATTCGGCGGCCGGGAGGACTGGTGGTGGAAATGACGGACGGAACGCGCGACTACAACGCGGCGCATTACCGGCTCTCCGCGTTTTACGACCTTGCCAAATCCGCCGTCCTGCGGCTCGCCTTCAGTCAGGCCGAGGAGCTGAGGCCGTTCGGGTGCACGGCTGTGGCGCTAACGCCGGGGTGGATGCGCTCGGAAATGATGCTCGAAAACTATGGCGTGACCGAAGCCAAGTGGCGCGATGCCGCCGCGACCAATCCGCACTTCGCCGCCATCTCGGAAAGCCCGCGCTTTGTGGGCCGGGCTGTCGCCGCCCTCGCCGCCGATCCCGACGTCCACCGACGGACCGGCGGCTCGTTCTCCTCCGGCGGCCTGGCGCAGGAGTACGGCTTCACCGACGTTGACGGCTCCCGGCCCGACTGCTGGCGCTACCTGGCGGAGGTCCAGGACGCCGGATTGCCCGCCGACGCAACGGGCTACCGCTGAGGCGCTCGTTTAGGCCGCTGCGCGGCCTGCCTCCGGCACGTCGCCGGGAGAAGCGGCCTTTTCGCGCGTGCCTGTGTCAAGGCACGCGAGTATGGCCTGGATGTCTGGTGGCCAGTGTGGGGGTTCCCAGTCGGGTTGTTCGCTGGGGTAATGCCTGCCGGTGGGTGAGGTCCAGCCGGGCGGGCCGTTGGCGCTGGCAGCGGTGGGTGTCCAGGTAGAGCCGTGTTTGAGCCGGTGATGTTTAGGGCATGGTTGGCCGAGGTTGCTGATCCCGGTGGGTCCGCCGCGCGCCCAGGCCAGGAGGTGGTCGGCGTCGTTGTCCAGGGAGTGATTGTTGCAGGCCGGGAACGAGCACTTGGCGTCCCGGAGCCTCAACCATTGGCGCAGCGGCTTCGGGATCCGGTAGCTGGTTCGTCCGATTTCCAGGGGTGCGCCGTCGCGGGGGTCGGTGAGCACCCTGCGGAATGAGGATGCCCCGTCGGCGACGAGTGCACGGGCCATGGAGGGCGGGATCGGCCCGTAGCCGTCGAGCATGGCCGTTTCCTCGGTCAGGCCGAGCAGGGACAGCGCCGGCACCGTGATCAGGACCTGCGCCGCGGGCGAGGGCACACCGCTGGCCGACCGGGAACCGGCGGGACCTTCGTCACCGGCGCCGTTGCCGGCTGCTGCGGTGCCGGCCGGCGTGTGTTCGAGGCCTGCGGTGAGGAGCCAGGTCGCGGCGACGTCGGCGCGGAGCTGGGTGAGGGTCCTGGCCTCGCCCGGTCCCTGCATGGCCCGGGCTGCGGCGGTGCTGCGGTCCCAGATCCCCGCAGCCTGGTCCGCGGGCAGGTAGGCCGAGAACCAGGCCATGCCATCCTGATCCGGACAATATTCCACCCGCCGGTCCGCCGCGCTGCGGGCGTGGCGTTTTTCGATGCTGACCGGGTGGTGCCGCTCCCGCCAGGAGCGGACCTTCGCCCGGAACCGGCACGGGACGAGGTCGCCGACTGGCATGCCCCGCGCCGCGTTCGGAGCGGCGGGGTCGAGGAAATGCGCCTCCAACGCTGCCGCCCCGGCGGGGTCAAGATTCACGGTCTCCTCCACCATGATCCGGGCGTGCTGCCACGAAATGGTGCCGGCCCGGAGCGCGGACAGCGTCAGCGGCAGGTCCGTGGTCAGCACATGGGCCTCTGACAGCAGCGCACCCGCGGCGCGTTCGCTGATGGTCAGGACACCCGCCACTTCGGCGGTCACGGCCATGTCCCTGACGGTGCGGTCCTGCGGGGAAGCGGCCGGCGGCGTCATGGCTTTCTCAGCGTTGGCGTAGCCGGCGACGAGCTGCACCTTCAGGGCAGCGAGGCGGGCCTCCACTTTGGCCAGCTCGGCCAAACCGTCAAGGTGGGCGTCGGCCTGGTCCCGCAGCGGATCAGCCGCGCCCGACGCCTGGCCACCTGTCACGGGGACGTTTCCCGTGGCGAGATCAACAAAGGCAGCCAGTGCAGAAGTAGAGGCGTCGATGGCCTCCATCATCTCCACAGCTGCACTGCTTTCCATACCCGAAGCATCTCACCGGCCACTGACATTCTTACCGCGCGGCCGTGGAGCAGGGGCCCCAACTGCCCGTTCGCGCCAAATCCCCTGCGGCGCACAGTCTGAAATCAAAGACACCAAGAGCCCGTGAGCCTCATCACAGACCTCCCGGACATGGTCTGCTGGATAGCGATCCCCCTCCCAATGACGAGAAGGTATTGGCATGCAACAAGCCCAAACAACAGCCGAAACGGCGGCGCCTGACAGCACCTCCACCGATGACGCCACCGCCGTCGGAAACGCCCGAAACGCCCGCAACGCTGTCGAAACAGCCGTCGAAACCGCCGTCGCGACCGTCCTGAACCGCGGCCTGAACGTCCGCCACATCCGCTTCATGGCGCTGGGCTCCGCCATCGGCACCGGCCTGTTCTACGGTTCGGCCTCGGCCATCCAAAAGGCCGGCCCCGCCGTGCTGTTCGCCTACATGATCGGCGGCGCCGCCGTGTTCATGGTGATGCGCGCCCTGGGTGAAATGGCCGTGCGGCACCCGGTCTCGGGATCGTTCGGGCAGTACGCCAGCCGCTACCTTGGCCCGCTGGCAGGCTTCGTGACCGGCTGGACCTACGTCTTCGAAATGGCGATCGTGGCCATCGCCGACGTCACCGCGTTCAGTATCTATATGGGCTTCTGGTTCCCATCCGTGGAGCGGTGGGTCTGGATCCTGGCCATCATCTTCCTCCTCGCGGCCCTGAACCTGCTGAGCGTAAAGGTCTTCGGCGAACTCGAATTCTGGTTCACGCTGGTGAAGGTTTCAGCCATTATCGCGATGATCGCGGGCGGCGCGGCCATCCTCGCATTCGGCTTCCAGAATGGCGATGCCTCGGCCGCCCCCGGCCTGGGCAACCTCGTGGAGCACGGCGGCCTTTTCCCCAACGGCTTCGAAGGGCTCCTGGCCTCGTTCGCCGTCGTGATGTTCGCCTTCGGCGGGATTGAAACCATCGGCATCACGGCCGGCGAGGCGGCCGACCCCAAGAAGGTGATCCCGAAGGCCGTCAACACAGTGCCGGTCCGGGTCCTGCTGTTCTATGTACTCACCCTGGGCGTGCTCATGAGCCTTTTCCCGTGGAACGAGATCGGCAGCAGCGGCAGCCCGTTCGTCCAGATCTTCAGCGGCCTGGGCATTCCCGCCGCACCCCACATCCTCAACGCCGTGGTGATCACCGCCGCGCTGTCTGCGATCAACAGCGACATCTTCGGCGCCGGGCGGATCCTGTTCGGCCTGGCCAAGCAGGGGCACGCACCGCAGAGCTTCGGGCGGGTTTCGCGGCATGGCGTGCCGTGGATGACTGTGGTGATGATGACCGGGATCCTGCTGGTGGGAGTGGTGCTGAACGCGGTCATCCCGGAGGACGTCTTCCTGCTCATCGCCTCCATCGCCACCTTCGCCACGGTCTGGGTGTGGGTCATGATTCTCGCCTCCCATGTGGCCATGAAGCGCGAGATTGCACGCAAGGGCCTGCCGGCGTCGGAGTTTCCCTCGCCGTGGTGGCCGGCGGCATCCGTCCTCACCATCGGCTTCATGGGGCTGGTGATCGCGGTGCTTGGGTTTTTCGAGGACACGCGGGTCGCGCTCTATGTGGGGGCTGTGTGGCTGGGGTTGCTGGTGGCCGCCTACCGGCTCTGGGTCAAAGGCAACGGACGACGCCGGGCCCACCTTGAGGATGAGACCTCACCACTGCCGGTGGTCGCGGAAAACTGAGTAGGATTCCCGCGACAGTGCCGCGCCGCGCTGGAATTGGCAAAAACAAGTAGTAGAAATGGGACAAGACAGGTAATTAATGTCTGTTACGCGAGTGCCTGATGTGATAAATGAGGTAGATGTTACTCGTGTGACGCATGTGATTTCTTCCTACAGTGGACTACACGGTGCCAGCCGGCTGGGGCATTGACCCCGGATGATGACCCGGACCCGCGCCGCCAGTGATTCGACGATTGGTCACACTGTGAAGGAGTGGTCCTCATGTTGGAAATCCAAGCCGGGGCACCGGCACCAAATATTCAATCCGGGCGGTCACCCGGTCTCCTGGCCCAGACCCTGCAGCGGGCGCGCAGGGCCGCAATTCCATACAAGGTCGGCGATGTCCTGGTGGGCGACGATCCGTTCAATGGCCGGCGCGAAGGCACTGTGGTGGTCAAGAACGGCCGGTCGATCGGGATCCGGTCCTCGGACCGGATGTACTTCTACGACTACCGGCAACTGAGGCGGCCGGACTAGGCGGGTCACCGCCAGTCCAGCCGACGACCAACAGGAGCCGATCCCATGTCCATCGCCAACCTTCCCACCTCGTACCTCACCATTGCCGAGGTCGCCGCGGCCCTGCGCCTGTCCAAAATGACCGTCTACCGGATGGTCCGGGCCGGAACGCTGGCGGCCGACCGGTTCGGCAAGTCCTACCGCGTGCCGGAGTCAGCTGTGGAGGAGTACATCCGGGCTTCAGGAAGCCCGGCTACAGGGGATCCACCGGGTCCACAAAGCTGAGCACATGCGGTGAGGCAATGAGTGCCTGGGCTGGCAGCGGTTTGGCGCACACCGGTGCTGGCTGGCTGCCGGCCGCCGGCGTTACCATCAGGCATGCTCCCGCTGCAGAATCTCCTGGCCTTTGCCTTGGTCTCCGCACTGCTGATCGCCGTCCCGGGCCCAAGCGTCCTGTTCGTTATCGGACGGTCGCTGGCCTTGGGGCGGCGCGGCGGTCTGCTCAGTGTCCTTGGCAATGCGGCCGGGGAACTGCTGCAGATCGCAGGGGTGGCCTTGGGACTCGGCGTGGTGCTGGCTGAGTCGGTGCTGCTGTTCACCGTGGTGAAGTTTGCCGGCGCGGCCTACCTCATCTATCTGGGAATCCAGGCGGTGCTGCACCGCCGTGGCGGTCCTGCGGGCGGCCCGGATCCGACCAGGCCCGCGACCACGCGGCGGATTCTGCGCGAAGGCTTCGTTGTCGGGGCCACGAACCCGAAGTCGGTGGTGTTCTTCGTGGCGGTCCTCCCCCAGTTCGTCGATCATTCAGCGGGCGATATTCCCCTTCAACTCGCCCTTCTGGGTGCCACGTTCCTGGCCATCGCACTGGTTTCGGACAGCGTCTGGGCACTCGCCGCCGGCACAGCGAGGCAGTGGTTCGCCCGCTCGCCCCGTCGGGTGGCGGCTGTGACGACTACCGGCGGGGTGATGATGATCGGGCTCGGGGGCACCCTTGCACTGACGGGTAGTAAGAGCTGATTGGTTTCGACAGGCTTCAACCACCGCGCTAGCGGGCGGACCAGCCCCCGTCCATCGTGTAGCTGGCCCCGGTGACCATTCCGGCGGCGTCGGAGGACAGCCAGGCAACCAGCGAGGCCACCTCCTCGGGTTCCACCAGCCGTTTCACCGCGGACTCGGTCAGCATCACCTTCGCGAGCACCTCGGACTCCGGAATCCCATGGACACGTGCCTGGTCCGCGATTTGCTTCTCCACCAGCGGCGTCCGAACATAGCCGGGATTGATGCAGTTGGACGTGACCCCGTGCTCGCCGCCCTCGAGCGCCGTCACCTTGCTCAGTCCCTCAAGACCGTGCTTCGCCGAGACATAGGCACTCTTGAACGGCGAGGCCCGGAGGCCGTGCACCGACGACAGGTTGATGATGCGCCCAAATCCGTTGGCGTACATGTGCGGCAGCGCGGCCCGGATCAGCAGGAACGGTGCCTCGAGCATGAGCGCCAGGATCCGCCGGAACGCCACGGGATCGAAATCCTCAATCGGGCTGATCTGTTGGATGCCGGCGTTGTTCACCAGGATGTCGCAGTCCAGGCTCAGCGCGGCCAGCGCCTCGACGTCCAGGAGGTCGACGGCCCAGGACGTCCCGCCCACCGCATCGGCGAGGGCCGCGGCGCCAACTTCGTCGACGTCGGCCACCACCACTTTGGCTCCCCTGGTGGCCAGTTCCCGTACGCACGCCGCGCCGATGCCGCTGGCACCGCCGGTGACCAGGGCCTTGCGGCCATTCAGGTTCTTCTCCACGCCCGGTCCTTGTGCGTCCACAGTCTGCTCCTCAAAGTGTCCACGTTGACACGTGCTGCACGCCTTCCACTCCAACGCGTGCGGCACTTCCGATTCACCCGAGTATTCCTGCAGAAGGAACGCGGTTCAATGACCAATCGGGCACTGGATTCGTGCAAAATTGCAGATATGGATGCCAACCCGGATGATCTGCTGGTGCTGCTCGCCGTCTCACGCTCGGCGAAGTTCACGACGGCGGCCCAGGTCCTGGGCCTGAACCACACCACCGTTTCGCGCCGGATTGCCGCACTGGAGAAAGCCCTGGGCGGCCGTGTCCTGGCCCGGGCGTCCGGGGGCTGGGAGCTGACCGAGCTCGGGGCCCAAGCCGTGCTGGTGGCAGAGCAGGTGGAGACCGCGGTGCGTGCGCTGGGACCGTCAGGCCGCGCGCCTGACCCGATTACCGGCGTCGTACGCATGACGGCGACCGATGGTTTCAGCGCGTACATCGCAGCCCCGGCGGTGGCCCGGCTGAGGAGGGATCACCCGGGGCTCAGCGTCGAGATTGTCACCGTCACGCGGCGGGCGCTCCAGCAGCGCTCGGGACTGGACATCGAGGTGGTGGTGGGCGAGCCGCAGGTGCACCGGGCCGAAGCGTTCCGGCTGGGCGAGTACGAGCTCGGGATGTACGCGTCCCGCCCGTACATCGAGGCCAACGGAATGCCTGACACAGTGGAGGCCCTGACCGCTCATCCGCTCGTGTACTTCGTGGACTCGATGCTGCAGGTGGACGATCTTGATGCGCCACGGCGGCTGGTGCCTGCCATGCGCGACGGTGTGAGCTCCACCAACGTGTTCGTGCACGTCGAGGCCACCCGGGCCGGTGCCGGGGTGGGGTTCCTCCCCTGTTTCATGGCCGATCGGCACGAGGACCTGGTGCGACTGCTGCCCGGGAACATCGCCGAACGGCTGCCCTACTGGATGGTCCTGCGCCCCGACTCCATGCGCCGTCCGGCCGTCGCCGCCGTGGTGACCGCGCTGCGCGAACAAACCACGGCGCACCGGGAGTGGCTCCTCGGGCAAGGTCGCAGCGGCTCAGCCGGGGACGCGGATCAGCTGCTGGCTAAAGGCTGAGACCCGGTGCGGGCGGTGGGTCTTGGATCGACCGCAGTTCCTGGCTCGGTTATTGCAGCGTCCGTGCTGGGTTGGGCGTCTGCGCGCGGCACGGGGTCGTGGCGCACCTGGGCTCCGGCGGCGAAGGCCCGGACCTTGGCGTCGTTCCAAATGTGCGCTGGCACCGCCCCGCCCAGGAGCCGCCGCGCGAGCTGCGGATCGTCGTCGAACGGCTGGTCGCTGCCGGCCATCACCATATTGCCGTAGCGGCGCCCCTTCAGCATGGCGGGGTCAGCGATGATGAGGGTGTGCTCGAACGCAGCCGCGATGGTGGCGGCATCCTCCCGGGCATTCTTCAGCTCCGGACCATCGCCCGAATTCACTACGTAAATGCCGCCCGGGGCGAGCACCCGGCGCACATGTCCGTTGAACTCGGCCGTGGTCAGCGGAAGGGGTGTCGCCGCGCCGGCGAAGACGTCCCGGATGATGAAGTCACGGGTGTCCGGGGTGAGGGTTTCCGTCACAGCACGGGCCTCGCCGACACGCAGGCGCAGCAGCGGGGCCTTGGGCAGGTCGAACCAGCCGCGGACGTACTCGGCAAGCTTCCCGTCCAGTTCCACCACCACCTGCCGGGCGTCCGGATAGGCGGCATGAAAGTACCGGGCCAGCGAGCAGGCTCCGCCGCCCAGATGCAGGCCGCGCAGCCTGGGCTTGGTCTCAGGCGGCCAGCGGGATTCGATGAGCGCGGACATCCACCGCATGTACTCGAAGTCGAGGAACAGCGGATCGGCAAGGTCGATGTGCGAGCTCATCACGCCGTTGATGCGCAGGAGCCAGCCGGTGGAGTTGTCCTGGTCGGCAATCAGCTCGCAGTCGCCGGTGTCGATGTAGTAAACGCCCTCGGCGGGTCCGTCTGCCCGAACTCCGCCGGGACGGGCCTGCCTTGGATCTTCAAGCGCATCGGAGGCCGCTGCCGTGCCTCTTTTGCCGCCGGATTTGGGTCCCGATTTCCCGCCTGACTTGGTGCGCCGTGCCATCAGTTCTCCGCCGCTTCCGTCATGCTTCAAGCCTAGTTGACAGCGGGGAGCCCTTGATCCCGCTCCCCGCCAGCCCGCTGAGCCCGCAAGCTCAATCAGCTGGAGCTACCCCTCCGGCACAGGCGCCCCTTCGCCGTTGCGGATGCGCTGGACAATCGCCGTGGTGGAGCGTTCGGCCACGTAGTCGAGGATGGTCACCGTGCCTCCGTAGGCCTCCACGGCTTCCGTTTCGGCCAGCATCTCCGGCGTGTAGTCACCGCCCTTGGTATAGATTTCCGGCCGCAGCTGTTCAATCAGGGGAATCGGCGTCGGGGTATCGAAGACGGTGACGTAGTCCACGCAGCTCAGGGCGGCGATCACGGCGGCCCGGTCGGCCACGCTGTTGATGGGGCGGCCCGGTCCCTTGAGCTCGCGGACGGAGTCGTCACTGTTCAGCGCCACCACCAGGATGTCGCCGAGCTGCTTGGCCTGATTCAGGTAGCGCGTATGCCCGCGGTGAAGGACGTCGAAGCAGCCGTTGGTCAGCACCACCCGCTGGCCGTCGCTGCGGTGGGCACGGATGTGCCGCTCCAGTTCGTCGGCAGTCAGGGCGGTGTCCGCGAAGCTTTCCAGGTACCGGCCCAGCTCGTCTGTGCCGCACACCGATGTCCCCTGATGGTGGACCACCACATCCGCGGCGGCCTGGGCCAGGTCCAGGCTGGCCGTCAGTGGCAGCGACGCGGCCCGCGCCAGGGTCAGCGCCGCCACGAAGGTGTCGCCAGCGCCGGAGGCCTGCTTCTCGGTGGCGGGCCGTGCCCAGGTCCGGTGCGGGTTCCCGGCGGCCGTGATGAGGACGGTGCCGTCCCGGTCCAGCGTGACCACGACGGCGCGTGCTCCCGTCGCCTGCAGCAACTCGCCGCCGTGCGCGGTCACCACATCTGCGCGCTCGGGCCCGGCGCCCAGCCGGAGGCCCAGCATCCCCGCCGCCTCCTGGGCGTTGGGCGTGACCAGGTCCGGTTCGAGTCCTGCCCATGGGCGGGGATCGTGCGCGTCCACCACCACAAGCGTTTCCTGGCCCCGTCCCGCCAGCGATTCGATGAGCCGGCCGCGGACCGGTTCCGCGAGGACCCCTGTTCCGTAGTCGCAGATCACCACCGCGTCCTGGTGTCCGACGGCGGCAGGAACCGCAGCCTCGAACCTCGCCAGGGCGTCGCCCGGGACGGCTGCCGCGGAGTCGTCGAAGCGCAGGAGGACCTGGCCGCCGCTGCTGATCCGGATCTTGGTGGTGGTGACCATGTCCGGGTGCCCGGCGAGGAGGGTAGTGTCCACCCCGGCGGCGACGAGTTGGCGCTTAAGTTCCGCGCCGGCGTCGTCCTTTCCGATAATTCCGGCCACGCTGACGCGGGCGCCGAGGGCGGCCAGGTTCATGGCGGTGTTGGCGGCGCCGCCGGGGGCAAAGTCGCGCCGGGCGATGTCCACCACCGGAGCCGGGGCCTCGCGGCACATTCTGTCGATCGAGCCCGTCCACCAGCCGTCGAGCATAAAGTCGCCCACGACGGTGATGGCAGGCCCCTTCTGGGCCAGCCTCCGGGGAAGCCACGCGGCAAGGCCACGCTGTTCTGAAAGCACCGGTGCTGACGGCACTGATTCTGAAAGCATTGGTTCGAAATGCTGCGGGCCGGACAACTCCCGGCCGCCGTCGTCCCCCGGGTGTCCCCCGACGCCGGGTGCCGCGGCCGTCACGACACTGCCCTGTTGGTTTCACGAGCTGCAGGGGTGGGAGGCGCTGCGATGTGGACCACCTTGACCCGGCTGAATTCATCCAGGAGTTCGGGGCCGTAGCCAAACCCGTGCCCGCTTACCCCCCGGGGCTGGGCGGCCCCGCCCGGCGCGCCGCCGAACACCTCGTTGACCTTGACGGTCCCCACTGGCAGCGCTGCGACGGCCTGCTGGGCGTGGGCGATGCTGCCGGTCAGCACGGTTGCGGCCAGTCCGTACCGGCCGGCCGCGGCGAGGGCGAGCCCTTCCTCGAAGCTGTCCACCACGCGCACCGGAGCGACCGGGCCGAACGTTTCCTCGGTCATGACTTCCATGGAGTCGGTGCAGTCCACCAGGACCGTGGCCGGGTAGAAGGCGCCTGGCCCGTCCGGAATGGTCCCGCCCTCCATCGCCCGCGCGCCCAACTGCACCGCCTCGGCCACGTGTCGGTGGACCGTGTCCCGCATCCGGATATCCACGAGCGGCGCGAGTGGATGTTCCGTGTTGCGATCCCGGGCCTGCCCGGCGAGCGCCTGGCAGAACTGTTCGGCGATGGACCGGTGGACATAGATCCGCTCCACGGACGTGCAGATCTGCCCGCTGTTGCTGAAAGCCCCGATCGCCGCCTGCTCCGCGGCCCAGCCGGGATCGACGTCGGCATCCACCAGCAGTGGATCGTTCCCGCCGTTTTCCCTGATGACGTACGCGCCCGTCACCGCCGCCGCCCGCGCAATCCGGTCACCGGTCGCGCTGGAGCCCACGTGGGCGAACATATCAACGTCCGGCTCCTGCGTGAGGAGGGTTCCGACGTCGGCCCCTCCCGTGAGCGTCACCAGCACGTTGGGCGGAAAGACCGGCGCCAGCGCCTCCCCCAGCAGCTTTCCCAGGTGGGGGCATCGCTCGCTCGGTTTGTGAATGGCGGTGTTCCCGGTGACCAGGGCAGCCCCGATGAGTCCGCAGGCCACGGCGGCGGGATCGTTCCACGGGGTCAGCAGGACGGCCACCCCTCGGGGCTCGGCGATGGTGTAGTCCGCGGCCAGCACGTTGCCGCGAAGGCTGTGCCCGCGGTGGACGGGCCCCAGTTCCGCGTATTGCTCCAGAGTCGAAACTCCGGCAGCAATGCCTGCCAGGGCCTCCTCCACCGGGCGGCCGGTCTCCTGCGCATTCAGTTCGGCCAGCCCGGCGGCGGCCGCGTCCAGCACCCGGGCGGCCTCGCGCAGCAGCTTGCCCCGCTCCCCCGCGGGCGTCGCCGCCCAGCCGGGCTGGGCAGCGCGGGCAGCCGCCACGGCTCCCGCCACATCATTCGCGCCGGCGACGGAAAGGCTGCCGACAGCGTCCCCTGTTCGCGGGTTCAGGATGGTGAGCACGTCTTCCGCATTGGCCAGCTCGCTGGTCATGGTCGATTGCATGTGGCTCCTCACTGGGGATTGGCCTGGGGCAGCTGGACCTGAGTCCCCGCCCTCTCTGAGGTGATCCGTACCCCGGTATCGAAGTGTTTACACACGCCCGGGTACAGGAGTTTCAGAGCTGGCATGACAGGTTTTGTTGAGTCTAGGGACCGGGTTTTCTGAGCTGGCACTACAGTGCCGACGCACCGTAGGGTGGCTCCACATGACCCATCCCGACCTGAGCGCATCCCGACCTCAACGATCCGGAACCGAGAGGGCTGACAACATGGAACTCTTCAACGCCGACTTCGGCGGAGCACGCATCACGGGCCACGGAATCGGCCCGGTCTTGGAGGCCTTCAGCGGTGTTTCCAGCATCGCCGTCCTGCGCGGCGGCGGGCTGGGTGACCTGATGTATGCCCTGCCGGCGGTGGCAGCGCTGAAGGCCGCCTACCCGGAAGCCAGCGTGACCCTGCTGTGCACGCCGGTCCAGGCTGAGCTGCTGTCCCAGACCGTGGGGCCCGCGGATGAGGCCGTGGTTCTGCCGTTTGCCGAAGGGGTCCGCCCGGGGCCGGAAGACCACCACGAACTGGAGCGGTTCTTTGCCGGGATGCGCGCCAGGAACTTTGACCTGGCCGTCCAACTGCACGGCGGCGGCCGGTACTCAAATCCGTTCCTGCTCGGCCTCGGCGCACGCCATACCGTGGGCACCAGAACCCCGGACGCAGCCCCGCTCGAGCGGACCGTGCCTTACGTCTACTACCAGCACGAGCCGCTCCGGGCCCTCGAGGTGGCGGGCTTCGCCGGGGCCCCTCCGCGTGAGCTGGAGGCCCGGCTCCAGGCACTGCCGGAGTTTGGCCGGCAGCTCGCGCAGGAACTGCTGTTGGGGAACGGCGGGCCGGAGCTCAGCAACGACGGATCAGCCAACAGCGGCGGACCACGGCAGGGCCTGCCGTTGGGGAACGCACCCGGGTACGGCCGCGTGCTGGTGATCCATCCGGGCGCCACGGATCTGCGCCGGCGCTGGCCTGCCGAACGCTTCGCCGCGGTGGCCCGGAGGGCCGCCGACGACGGCTTCCGGGTCTTTGTGGTGGGCGACAGCAGCGAAAAGGAGCTGGCCGAGACAGTCGTGGAACTCGCCGTCGAACATTCCCAGGCAGAACACCCTGGGGCCGAGCAGGTCAACACAGGGTCCCGGAAAAGCGAGTCCGCTGAAGCCCGTCCGGCCGTCGAGTCACTCGCCGGCAAACTCAGCCTCGGTGAGCTCGCCGCGCTGCTGGCGGCGAGCTCCGTCGTGGTGGCGAACGACAGCGGACCGCGCCACCTGGCCCAGGCCCTGGGGGCGCCAACGGTGGGCATCTACTGGGCCGGCAATGCCATCAACGCCGCGCCGCTGGGCCGCAGCAGGCACCGGGTCCGACTGGGCTGGGTCACGCGCTGCCCGGTGTGCGGCGTGGACGTCACGCAAGTCGGGTGGACGGCCCCACGGTGCCCGCATGACGAGTCCACCGTGAAGGCCATCGAACCGTCTGAGGTTTACGGTGACGTACTCCAGCTCACGGCCATGAGCCCTCTTCCTCATGGCAGATAAGCATCTCGCGGACCTCGCAGCCGGTGGGCTGGGAGAGGACAAACAGAATCGCCTGCGCCACGTTGCCGGGGTCGTTCAGGCGTGAGTCGTCCTGCGGCTTGTACTGCTCGGCGCGGTCGTCGAAGAAGCGGGTCTTCATGCCGCCGGGGATCATGGTGGTCACGCCGACTTCGCCGCCCGTCTCAGCCGCCAGGGAATGGCTGAAGCCCACCACGCCGAATTTTGAGGCGCAGTAGGCGGTGGCCTCGGGCAGTGCCCGTTTGCCCAGCGTGGACGCTATGGTGACCACCCGCCCGCGGGACTCCTTAAGATACGGGAGGGCGGCCCTTACGACGGACACCGTTCCCATCAGGTTGACCCCGATGACGCGTTCCCATTCCTCCGCGGCCACGTCCTCCAGCTTCCCGCACCGGTCGATGCCGGCCGCGGTGACCACGGCATCGAGCCCGTCGAGGGTTTCGGCGGCCTGCTGCACCGCCGCGGTCACGGCAACGCGGTCCGAGACGTCCACTTCGTACGCCTTCGCCGCGGCGACGTTCCGGATGTCCCGGTCCAGCACCACCGGGGTTCCCCCGGCTTTCAGCACGGCGTCGACGACGGCGGCCCCCAGTCCGGAGGCACCGCCGGTTACCAGGACCCGGCCGGGCCGGATAGTCGATTCAGTCATGGTGTTCCTTTCAGTCGGGTCTGATTCAGGATCTTGTTGCAGTTCAGCTGCCCCTGCAGTTCAGCTGACCTTCGCCAGCGCATCCGCAAGCACAGAGGTGGACCGGGCCTGGTGGAACGGCACCGTCACGCAGCGGCCGCCCCAGCTCTCGACCAGCCCGGCTTCGGGCAGCTCCGAGGCGCGGTAGTCGCCGCCCTTTACCCAGACGTCCGGCCGCAGTGTGTCCAGGCAGGCCTCCGGGGTGTCCTCCCCGAAGATTAGGACGGCGTCCACGCATTCGAGGGCCAGCAGAAGTTCTGCCCGGTCCTCCTGGCTCACGATGGGGCGCTGATCCCCTTTGATCCGCCGCACCGACTCGTCCGAGTTAAGGCAGACGACCAGGCAGTCGCCAAGGGCCCTGGCCGCCGCCAGGGTGCGGGCATGGCCGGCGTGCAGCAGGTCGAAGCAGCCGCCGGTGGCCACGACGGTTCCGCCGTCGGAGCGCACCCGCCGGGCCAGGCCGACGGCGTCTTCCTCGCGGCTGTGGTGCCAGACCGGCCGGTGGCGGTCCGGCAGGGAGGCCACCCCGCCGGCGCCGAGGAAGGCGGCCGCTTCATTGATGGCCAGTTCGGCGGCGTCGCTCAGGCAGCGGCCCTCCGCAAGATGCACGGCCAGGCTGGCCGCGAGCCGGTCACCGGCGCCGCAGGGATCGGTGACCTTGGTGGCAGGGGCCGGAATCGTCACCGCTGCAGTGTGGCGCTGGGACAGCAGGCCACCCAGCTCGCCCATGGTCACGAGAACCGCCTGGCTTTGCCAGCGCTCCAGCAGCGTGGTGCCGAGGGCGCTGCCGACGGCGGCAATCGCCGCAGGCGTTCCGGTGCCGGAATCCGCGGCCCTGGCAGCCTCGGACAGGTTGGGGGTCACCACGGCCACGCCGCGCACCGGGACGGGGCCGGAGGGATGCGGATCCCACACGATCGGAATATCGCCGGCGCGGGCCTCGAGCAACTCACGGATCTCCGGGTTAGCGGCAACGCCCCTGCCGTAGTCGGCCACGACAATCACCTCGGCCTGGTCCAGTGCCCGGAGCATGCCTGGTGTGGCCGCCGGAACATCCGGCTGCCCGCATCCCTCATCCACCCGCACCAACGGTTGGCGGCCAGCCCGGACCCTGGTCTTCACCGGCGTTCTCGCGCCTGAGGGCCCGGACACCACCCGGACGCCGGCGAGCGCGCCTTCGAGTGCCAGGGAGGCGTCGTCGTCGGAGAGAACCGTCACCAGGGTGACCCGGTGGCCGTCGTGGGCCAGCATCCGGGCCACGAGCCCGGCGCCGCCGGCCCGGCGCCGGACATCGGAGACGTCCACCACCGGCACAGGCGCGTCGGGGCACAGCCTGGTTGCTTCACCGGAAAGGTCCACGTCCAGCAGGACGTCGCCCACCACCGTGATCCTCATCCGCGCTCAGCCTCCGGCCCGGGAATGCCCTGGCCCCTGCGGGCCACTTCGGCTTCGAAGGCGCGGCACATCGCGTGCAGCGCAATCAGGTGGCCTTCCTGCGCATTGGCCGAGATGGCATCGATGGCCACGGCATCGTCGCAGCAGGACGCCAGCGGGTTGGGCGCCGGCCCCGTCAGGGCCCACGTGGTCACGTTCAGCCTGGCTGCGGCCTCGGCTGCACGGAGCAGGTTGGGGCTCTGGCCGCTGGTGGACAGCAGCACGAGGATGTCCCCGGACCTGCCGTGGGCGCGGACCTGCCGGGCGAAGAGCTCGGCGTAGCCGTAGTCGTTGGCGATAGCCGTGACTGCTGAACTTTCGGCGTGCAGGGAGATCGCGGAAAAGGGCATCCGCTCGCCGTCGAATCTGCCCACGAGTTCCGCGGTCAGGTGCTGCGCCTCGGCGGCGGACCCGCCGTTCCCGGCGGCCAGCAGCTTCTGCCCGCTGAGCAGGCGCTGGGCCAACTCCACGCCCCAGCCGGCCAGCCTGTCGGCCTGGCTTTCCAGGGACCGCAGGGCGGGCAGGACGTTTTCGAGGTGGGTCCGCACGGCCTGCTGCGAGCCCAGGGCGGCCTCGTGCAGGGCGGCTTGGTGCCCGACGGGGTTCGCAGTGGACAAGCCGGGCGGGGCGGCGACCCGGGGCAAGGCAGGAAGCTCAGCCTCCCGCAGGGATTCCGGCGTCACAGTGCCGCTCCTTCCATCGGTTCCAGGCTGCTGGCGTCCGCAGTTCCGGCGATGGCCAACTGGTAGGCCTTTTCGGTTTCCGCGGCAACCCGGTTCCACGAGTAGCGGGCCTGCGCGCGGCGCTCGCCGGCCTGCCCGAGTTTGGCCCGAAGGTCCGGGCTGGCCAGCAGGGTGCCGACGGCTTCCGCTATGGCTTCGGGGTCCTTCGGCGGCACGTGCAGGCCGGTTCCGCGGTCCACCACGCTGTCCGTCAGGCCGCCCACTGCGGCGGCGACCACCGGAATGCCACAGGCCATCGCCTCCAGGGGAACGATGCCGAAGGGCTCGTACCAGGGAGTGCAGACCACAGCATCCGCGCTGCGGAACATGCCGGGCATGGCCTCCCTGGGCAGCTGGCCCCGGAGCTCCACGTGCTCTGCCACGCGGAGCTCACGGGCAAGGTCCAGCAGCCTTCGCGCCTCCGGATCCTGCCCTTTCGTGTCCGCCCCGCCGCCCACTATGAGCAGCTCGACGTCGTCGAACCCCGCCCGCAGCAGATGCGGCAGCGCGCGGATCACCAGGTCCACGCCCTTGCGCGGAACCAGCCGGCCCACGGAAAGGATCCGGTGGGAACGGGGCGCAGCGGCGGCCGGGCCGCCGCTGGAGAAGAGGTCCAGGTCCACGCCGCAGGGGGCGATGGAGACCCGGCGGGTGTCGATCCCCATGGCCCTCAGTTCGAAGACCTCGTCAGAGCAGGTTGCCACGATGCGGTCCGCCGACCGGCCCACCGACGGTTCAAGGAAGCGCCGCTCGGCGGGGCTCGTGTCGGCTGCGCCCTGGTGGCGGCGCTTGACGGTGCCCAGCGCGTGGAAGGTCTGCACCACGGGCACGCGGAAACCGCCCGGCGCGCGGCGTGCGGCATCCAGCGCGGCGACGCCGGACATCCAGAAGTGGCCGTGCACCACGTGCGGCGGCGAGTCGCCCCAGTCCTGGACCACGCCGTCCGCGAGGGCGGTCATGAAGGGCAACAGATCGTCCTTGGGCACATGTTCGGCCGGGCCGGCGTCCACGTGGACCACCTCGAGCCGGGGATGCACCCGGACCCTCGTCGGCAGATCGGGCGCGTCACGCCTGGTGTAGACCGTCACCCGGTGGCCGCGCCGGGCCAGTGCCGAGGACAGTGCCGCAACATGGACGTTCTGGCCGCCCGCATCCACTCCTCCAAGCGCTGCCAAAGGACTGGCGTGTTCCGAAATCATTGAGATCTTCAATGGGTATTCCCTTCTCGCGCCGCGGACAGGGCATCCGATCCGGACCCCTTCAAAGCTGCATCCCCCGATGCCACCCCCTCCGAAGACCCTCGGCCCAACCTGCTCTCCTCAGCTGATGGCGCCTGAACTGAACGCGCCCGTTCTGAAGGCGCCGGTTCCGAAGGATCCGGTCGCGCCGGCGCCAGGTCCGCCAGCACCTCATCCCAGTCGGCGAGGAACCGCTCAAGTCCGTAGCGCTCAAGCGCTGCCTCCCGCGCAGCCTTGCCCCGCCGTCGTGCTTCCTCCGGGTCGTTGACCAGCAGCCGGGCACACCGGCGTAGTTCCTCCACGTCGGTGGAGATGCAGCCCGCGTCAGGCGGCACGGCCCGTGCCGCCTCGGTGGCGGCCAGAGCCAGCACCGGCATGCCGAGGTGCATCGCCTCCAGCAGCGCCAGCCCAAGGGAAGTCCAGCGCAATGGGTGCAGGTAAGCCCGGCAGCGTGCCAGTTCCCGGTGGAGCTCCACGGTCTTCAGGTCACCCCGGACGGTGAGGCGCGGCGAAGGAATGCCGGTGGCCTCGGCCAGGCCGCCGCCACCCATACCGAAGACCTGGAGCGGGGCCGCGGTGGCGAAGCGGGGCAGCAGGTCCGTGCCCGTTACGCGTCCGCGGCGCACCGGTTCGTTGACCACCACGCCCAACTCGGGAACCTCGCCCGTGTAGAGGTACCCGGGGTCCGCGATGCCGTGCTCGATGACCTTGGTCGGAGCGCGGCCGCTGTCCCAGAACAGCTCATTGAAATGGGTCACGTGGACGATCGGGATGTCGCGCTGCTCCCCGAGCGGATGCACGGTGAAGGGAACATCGCCCTTGGGGGTGTTGTGTTCCACGTACACGGCGGGAAGGTCGACGCCGGGCCGGCGGCCCAGGATGCGTGCCGCCTCCGCGGCTTCCTCCGGCCGCTGGAGCACGACGGCGTCAATACTGCCGGCGTCCAACTCCGCGAGCACCACCTCCCGCGCGGAAGCGGGCCAGTCCCGGCCTGCGCGGCCCAGTCCCCAGGCGCCGCCGCCGGGCAGGACCGGCAACAGGTACTCGTGCCCGCCGCGGACAAAGGCGTCCGTCCACGACCCATGCACGTGCCAGAGCAAAATTCTCATTGTTTCCGGACCTTTCTCCGTGTGCTGAGCGAGGAGACCCCGCTCAACAGGCGTTCCACCGCTTCCACCACCTGCTCCGGCGAAACCGAGCTCAGGCAGGGATGTCCCGGTACCGGACAGATGCGTGCGCGGCTGAGCCGGCACGGCGCGTTCTGGTCTCCCAGCAATTCCAGCGGAACGCCGTAGGGCGCCCAGCGGACGGCCTGCACAACCGGGGAAAACAGGCTCACCACGGGGGTTCCGACGGCGGCGGCCAGGTGGGCGGGTCCCGTGTTTCCCGTGACCACGACGTCCGCGTTGGCCAGGACACCGGACAGGGTGGACAGGTCCGTCCGTCCGCCGAGATCGATGGCGGAGGGGCCGGCCACCGTTGCAGTAAGGGCGGTTTCGCCCGGTCCCCCGGTCACCACCACCTTGTGACCTGCACCCTCCAGCAGCTCCACGGCAGCCGCATGATGGAGCGGCGGCCATGCCCGTGCCGGCACCGTTGCCCCGGGATGGACCACCACGTAGGGGCCGTCACCGACGAGCTGGCGCACGCCCGGTGCGTCCTTGACCGTGAGTTTTCCGTCGTCCCCGGCTTTGAGCTGGAAGCCGGCCGCGCGGGCGATGCCCAGCGCCCGCACGGACTCCGGCTGGTCCTCGGGAAAGTCCTCGCCGGGTTTCAGCCGGACGTCCAGGAGTGATCCCGCGTAGTCGGTGGAGGCCCCGGTGATGCGCTCCACGCCCGCCAACCGCAGGAGCAGCGCCAGGGGAAGCGGCGACTGGTGGAAGGACGTCAGGATGACCGCCTCGGTGATGCGGGAGTTCCGGACAAAGCCCACCAGCGAGTCCAGATGCGGGCCGGTCACCTGCGGTGCCGGATTGCTGATCCATGGGGTATCCCAGGCAAAAACGTCGGCCACGTTGGGCAGCAGCGAGGCTGCCGCCTGGCCCTGCGGCGCGCAAAGCACGACGACGTCGTTGGGGCTGCGACCGTCGGCCCGCCGTCCATTCGCCACGGCCCGGACTGCCGGGCCGGACAGGAGGACGTCACCGACACTGTCCAGCCGGGCCACCAGGACCTTGCTCATGCCCGCCCCTGAAGCAGCGGTCCCTGAAGCAGCAGTCCCTGAAGCAGCAGACCCTGAAGCAGCAGGGCAACGGCCTGCTCGAGGTCCGCGGCAACCTCGTGGGCAGCCTTGATCTCTTCGGCTCTGGTCTGAGGAGTGGGAACCAGAATGCCCCGCGCACCGGCGGCTGCGGCCGCCTGAATGTCGCTGCCGATGTCACCGATGAACGCCGCCTCGGACGGGTCGATGCCAAGGCGCCGGCACGCGCTGTGGATCATGCCCGGCGCCGGCTTCCGGCACGGACAACCGTCGCCGGCCCCATGCGGGCAGACTTCCCATACGTCGAAGGGACCCAGCAGGTCCTCCACCCGGGCGTTCACGCTGTCCACCTGCTCCGCAGTCAGGAGGCCGCGGGCAATGCCCGACTGGTTGCTCAGGACGCCGGTGGCCAGGCCCAGGCTGCGCAGTTCGTCGAGTACCCGCCGCGCGCCGGGGCAGGGCTCGACCAGCTGAGGGTCGCCGTTGTACGGCACGTCAACCACGAGTGTCCCGTCCCGGTCGAACAGCACAGCCTTGAGCGTCAAAGCGTTAGTTGCCATACCCCCTCCGTTCCCCGGCCGGCAGAGACCTAAACAACCGGCCGCTGACTTCTTCTCGGCTAGACTCCTCGACAGGCACTCTGGGAGAGCAAACCCGAGGAGGAGAAGGACGGCAGTGGAAGCACCGAACGGCACGCACGAGCAACCGGTCCTGCTGGTCCTGCGTGCCCTGAAGCTGGGCGACCTGCTCGTTGCTGTGCCGGCGCTCCGTGCCCTGCGGCGCGCCTATCCGGAACACCGCCTGCTCTACGCAGCGCAGGGCTGGCTGGAAGACGCACTGGCTCTGGTGGGCGGCTACGAGCTGCTTCCGACCCATGGGCTGGATGTTCCGATTCCCGTCGAGGCAGGCACAGTGGACGTGGCCGTGAACCTGCATGGCAGCGGACCAGAAAGCGAGGCGCGGCTCGCGGCCGTCCGGCCCAGGACGGTCCTCGGGCACCGTACCGCCGAACGGCCCGGCCCGGCCTGGCTGGAGGAAATCCATGAGCGAAAGCGGTGGACCAGGCTGCTGCAGTGGCATGGCATCGACGCAGAACCTGACGATTTCCGGCTCCTGCCGCCTGCTGTTTCCAGCCCCTGTCCCGGCGCCACCGTGCTGCACGTGGGGGCCGCCTACGGCAGCCGGCTGTGGCCCGAGGACCGCTTTGCCGAAGTGGCCCGCACCCTCGCGGCGGATGGTCACCAGTTGGTGTTCACCGGCAGCTCGGCCGAACGGCCGCGGGCGCTGGAGGTTGCACGGCTGGCCGGGCTCCCGGAGGAACACGTTCTGGCGGGGCGGCTGCGGCTGGCCGGGTTCATGGCCGCCATAGCGGAGGCCCGGCTTGTGGTGTCCGCCGACACCGGCGCGGCGCACCTCGCCTCAGCGTATTCGCGGCCTTCAGTGGTGCTTTTCGGTCCCGCCCCGGCCGAGGTCTGGGGGCCGCCGCCGGGACCGCACATCGTGCTGACCGATGCTCAGGCGCGCCGCGGCGACACCTTCGCGGCAACCCCTGATCCCGCCCTGTTGGCGGTTTCGGTGGAGGATGTCCTGGCGGCTGTCGGGCAGCTCCGGCTCGCCTGACCCGCGCTGGCCCGACCGCTGCCAATCACTGGCGCCGCGGGCACTGTCACCGCTTCGCTTGGCGCTGCCTGCCCCTGCCATTTTCGGTGTCAGCGCTCTGGCCCTCCCCGTGCTGGCCCTCCTCGTCGAGCAGCCGGCGCTGCAACCAGACCAGGATCCGGGAAAGCCGCCGGGACACCTGCATCTGGGAGATGCCAAAGCGTTTGCCCAGTTCCACCTGGGTCTCCTCGCGGAAGTACCGCCGGTAAAGCATCTCCCGGTCGTCAGGATCCAGTTCCTGGATCGCCTCATTGAGGCACACGAGTTCCTCGAGGTGCTCAATCGGCTGGTCCGGCGAGACCAATGCCTCGCCCATGCTCGGCCCGCCCCACGGATCGGGGCTGTCCAGGGAGTCGGGATGCATGCTGCTGCCTGCTGCCTGCGCTTCCCGGACCTCAGCCGCGGTAACGCCAAGCGCGGTGGCCAGTTCCTGCGCCGACGGAACGCGGCCCAGCGACTGGGACAGGTCCGGGGCAGTGTGCAGGAGCTGCGTCCGCACATCCTGGATGCGCCGCGGCGGCCGGACGGTCCAGCACCGGTCCCGGAGAAAGCGCTTGAGTTCGCCGCTGATGGTGGGGGCTGCGTACGCCGGGAAGCTTTCGCCCTTCTCTTCATCGAAGCCGCGGGCGGCCTTGACCAGCCCCAGGTAGGCCACCTGCACCAGGTCTGAGCGCTCCCGTCCGCGGGCTGCAAACCGCGAGGCGAGCGACTCCGCCAGGTCCAGGTAGTTGAGTACCAACTGGTTCTGGAAGGCATCGTGCAGCCGCCCTGTTTGGGCGGCGAACGGGACCCTGAACGGCGCTGCCGGCTGGCGGGCCGAGTGGGGTGCTGTATGCACAGGGAAGGACGCGGACAAGGAGGGCGGGGTTTCTGGCATTGTCGTCGGTTCCTTCGATCGGGGGTCGAGAAAGCCTGCGGCAAGACTTAGAAGAAGGAAATCATAAGCGTGCTTATTACACAACGGCTCCGAAACGATAGGGTCGAACGAAGCACCACGGTCACGGCCCGCCGTCGGGCGATCTGACCGGAACTTTCCACGGCAACGGACGGAATGCATTCCACGTGTATTAGGGTGGCCAGGCTACGCCCCGAAAAGGCGCCGGCGTACCGGCGTCTCCTCCACTCAAACAGCGGCACAGCGTCAGAGCGCTCATGGCCAGTTGCCAGCTCACGGGCCGCCGGCTACGGGGCGTAAAGGCCGACGGCGGCTACTCGCGCGGGGTGTTCCGCCGCGTAGCATCCGTGGCGGCGTCGGTATCCGGGCGGGCATCAGCGGTGCGCGCATCAGGATTGCGCGCGTCGGCGTCATTCACATCGCCGGTTCGTCGGCCAGCGTCCCGCTCACCCGGATCCCGGGCGTCAGCGTTGCGCGCATCGCCGGCCAAGGTGTCGGCAGCCCGAGCATCGTCACGCCCGGAATCTGTGCGTGCATCGTCGCGCCGGTTGCCGTTCGCGTCCACGTCCGGGTCGAGGGCGTCCGCCTTGTATTGGTGCTTCTCGGCGTCCGTCCGCAGGTCCTGCGCAGACGACTGACGCTGCTCCGCCTCCTGGCGAAGACGCGCCGCCTCGACCTGCGCCCTCTCGGCGTCAGCCTTGGCGTGCATGGCCCGGGCTTCGTTTTCGCGCGCCTCAAGGTCGGCGTTCTCCGCCTTCCTGCGGATCTCGGCAGCGTGCTGGCGGTTCTGTTCATCGCGCTTCTGCCGGAACGCCTCCCGGCGCTTGCGGCTGGACATCAGAAGCACCGCAATGAGCGCGATGACGACGATTACAACGACGATCCAAATCCAGGCAGTTGGGTCCACCGCGGATCCACCTCTCTCTTTTCCAGCACGTCATTCTCCGGCAGGTCCGGCCACTTGCACCCGGCGTAACGCTGACGGAGGGCGGCCGATTGAACTAGCGGCAATCAGGGTACTTACGATCTAATAGTAACCATGCTTACTATTTTATGGCGAGTGGTTGCCGGTTGCACTCGGCAACCCCACATGCTGGAGAGGGATCGACCATGACGGAGAACAAACGGCCGCAGGGCGCAAGCGCTCCCCCGCCCGGCGCGCACCGTGGTAGCCACGAACCCAACCCGTTGGCCTCCGGCCAGTTGGCCGAGACCCCGCAATCGGACACCCGGATGGCGGACGATCCACTGGGTGGGAAGCAACCCGCAGACGACCCGCTGGGGAGCGACCCGCTCACACTGGACCGTCGCAACCCACCCAGGGCGCCCGGACTGTAGGCGGAGGACCAAAAACGACCCGAACCTGAGGCGGCCTAAAGCGCGCCCCGTGAGCCCAAACCCTGATAGCGGGCGGGAAACGATCCGCGACGCCGGAACGCGTCCTGCCCGCGAACGAAAGGATGCTTCATGGCTACGAAAGAAGCCCCGGAAACCAGCACAGCAAAGGCGGCCAGCGCGCCTGCCCCGGATGATGCGCGAAAGCCGGACAGTCCCACGGACGTGGACAAGCCGTCGTGGAAGTACATTTTCCGCAAGACCCTGCGTGAATTCACGGGTGACCAGTGCCCCGACCTCGCCGCCGGGCTTACCTATTACGCGATCTTCTCGCTCTTCCCCGCACTGCTCGCCCTCGTTTCGTTGCTCGGCATCTTTGGACAGGCAGAGAAGACGACGGCGGCGCTCCTGGAAATCGTCCAGGGCATCGCACCCGGGCAGGCGGTGGAGATGATCCGCGCCCCGATCCAGGAGCTCACCACCTCACCGGCTGCCGGCTTCACACTGTTCATTGGTCTCGCGACAGCCCTGTGGTCGGCTTCGGGGTATGTGACCGCGTTCGGCCGGGCGATGAACCGAATTTACGAAATTGATGAGGGCCGGGGCTTCGTCAAGCTGCGCGGCACCATGCTCGGCGTGACGCTGATTTCCCTGATCATCGTTGCGCTGCTCGCCGCAATGCTCGTCATCAGCGGTCCGGTGGCTGAAGCCGTTGGCAATGCCCTGGGGCTGGGCGGAGTGTTCCTGACCGTGTGGAACATCGCCAAGTGGCCGGTGATTGTGGCGCTGGTCATCGTGGTGATCGCCATCCTCTATTACGCCACTCCCAACGTCCGCCAGCCCAAGATCCGATGGATGAGCCTTGGTTCCCTCATCGCCCTGCTGATCTTCGTGGTGGCCTCGGTGGGCTTCGGGTTCTACGTGGGGAACTTCAGCAACTACAACAAGACGTACGGCGCCATCGGCGGCGTGATCGTCATGCTGCTGTGGCTCTGGATCCTGAACATGTCCCTGCTTTTTGGTGCGGAGTTCGACGCCGAGATGGAACGTGGCCGGCAGCTGCAGGCGGGCATCGAAGCCGAGGAAACACTCCAGCTTCCGCCCCGCGACACCAAGAAAAGCGACAAGCTCCAGGAGAAGGAAGAGGAAGACATCCGGCTGGGACGCGAACTGCGCGAGAAATACAGCGACCAGGCCGACGGCCAGGAGCAGAGCGACAGCAAAAGCAGCTGACCCGGGTCAGCTGCTCCGGAGGGCGGCAGCCGTTTCAACACCCAGCGCACGAAGGTAGGCGCCAAAACCGTGGGGCGCCCGGGCGACAGTACGCCCAGAGGTCAGTACACGGGTGGTGTCGGTGGCTGTGACGGCAAAGCCTCTTCGCCGCAACTGCTCCACCAGGGCGCGGTCCTCGGACGAGCGCAGCGGCGGGAATCCGCCAGCCTGGCGGTATGCCGAGGCGCGCACGCCGAGGTTGGCGCCATAAACATTGGCGTGCCCCTCCTCGAGCGGATGCCGGAGGCGCCAGCTGCGCACAAGCTCGGGATCCATCCCTGCGGAGTCGGGCTCCACGGAACCAAGCACCACGTCCCAGCCGGCATCCGCAATCTCCAGCTGGCGCACAAGCCAGTCCTCGGGAACCCTGGAATCGGCATCGGTATTGGCCAGCCAGGTGCGTTGCAGACGGCCGGCGCCAGCCTCCCCCAGGGCTGCCGCCACACCCGCCGCCCTGCTGGCGCCCGCGTTGCGGAACCTCCGGTGCAGCACCCGGACGCCGGTGCTTGGTCCGGCGCCTAATCCTGCCCACGACCCGGCAAAGCGGTCCGCTATATCCGCCGAACCATCGGTGCAGTGGTCCAGGACAACAGTGATACCCACGGCCATTGCGGGGTGATGCCGCCGCACCGTTTCAGCCGCGGCGCCGAGCGCGTGCAGGGAGGGTCCAAGATGGTGCTCCTCGTCATGGACCGGCATCACCACCTCCACCCGGTTGATCACCGGCCGGAAACTAGCCGGCGTCACGCGCGGCTCCCGGCCTGGAAGAGAGCGCGGCCGCTGGCGCGATGAAGGTTTCGAGGATGAAGTCCCGCTCGCGGTAAAAACCCGCGGGCGGCCACCCGAGCCGGCTCCGTGCCAGCGCGTGCACGGTGTCGCCGTCGAGCTCCCATCCGGAAACCGGATGCCTCCAGTGGCAGAGCAGCAGCGTTCCGCCCGGCATGAGGGACTCGGAGATCCGGGTGAAGAGCTCGTCCAGTTCGGCCGCCGCGAGGTAGTAGCCCATCTCGGAGACCACGATCAGGTCAAAGCTGCCCTCCGGCCACTGTTCCGGCAGGGTCAGCTGCATGGCTTCAGCGCCCGGGTGCCGGGCGAGCCGTTCGGCGGCCCGCGCCACGGCGGTGCCGCTGGCGTCCACGGCCAGGAACCTCCCGCAGCGCTGTGCCAGCTCCGCACCCAGGGTGCCGATCGAGCAGCCGGCCTCCAGTCCGGCGTCGTACTTCTGTTCAGGGAGCGCAGCGAGCGTCAGGCTGCGCTTGCGCTGCTCATACCAGGTGTCCTGGTACCTCCAGGGATCCTCGGCGCCGCGGTGCAGGTCGTCAAAGACGGCCTCGGCGTCCCGGGCGCTCCGCCTTCCGGTCACCGGCGGTTGCCAGGCGAAGACCTCAAAGGGCCGGGAGAAGTGCGCAAGAAACTGCTCTGACAGCAGCGCCTCGTCGCCAGGGCGGTCAGAGAGCGGCTGCAACTGGGAGGCATGGGCGTGCAGGGCCGCACGCTTGGTTCGCTGTTCACCGAAGCTCAGGGGCAGCCGCACCCAGTTCCGCCAGGCGATGTCCCCAGGCGTGGCCCACAGCCAGTACCAGATGGGATATTCCAGCAGCCCGTGACTTCCGGCTGCGGCGGCTTCCGCCGCCACGGATCCCAGGGTGTCGTGGTCGATGTGTCCGTCCGCGCGGTACGGGGCAACAATGACCACATCCCGATTTCCAATGACGTCCGCCAGGCGTTCGGCAATTATGGCGCGGTGCTGGGCCAGCCCGCTGTCCGGCAGGTTCAGGAACTGCCAGCGCTCAGCCAGCCCGAACGCGGCCATGGCGGCTGCGAACTCTTCCAGGCGGACGGCGGCAAGCTGCTCCGGGGTGGTGGTGGACGACCCCGGGTGGGACGCCTCCCCCGCCGAACACAGGAGCACCTCAACGTGTGCACCGGAGGACGCGAGGCGGGCAAGCAGCCCTCCGGCGCCGAGGGATTCGTCGTCCGGGTGAGCCACCAGGACAACGAACTCCGTCCCTGACAGCTCGGCGGAATCCAGCGGCAGTTCGCCGACCGTGCCAAGGCCGCCGGCTGCCCATGCATCTTCATGCGTGCCGGCATCCGCGTGCGAGAACGTCACCACGCGTGCTCCCCCTTGAGGGTGAGCACGCCCAGCTGGGCGTCGTCACGCGTGGCATGGTGCTGCCGCACGTAGAGGGACAGGTCAGCCATGCACTTGCCGTACCGTTCATCGAAGGCCAGTGGTCCGGGGCCCAGGTTCTGGCTCACCAGGAGCTGGACGCGTTCGACGGCGGCGGCAACAGTTCCCCGGACACGCAGCGCCTCGCTCCACCCGCCAACGGCACCGCTGAGCTGGACCGCACCTTCGGTGCTGGGCTCGCCGGCGGCCCCTTCCGGGCCGGATTCCGGGCCCGCCTGGGCGGCGCCGGTCTGGGCGGCGCCGGCCCGGGCAGCGTCCACGGCGTCAGCTGCGCGGGCGAGATACTGGCTGGTGGACGTCAGGATCCGGTCCACTTCGCCAAGGGCGGCGAGCGCTACCTGGTCGGGCTCGCGTTGTGACCTGGCGCCCCGCAGCAGCGCGGCTTCGAACAGCCGGCCGAGTGCCACGGCGCCGCCCAGCCAGCACGCGGCAACGCCCATGCCGCCCCACGCAAAGCCGGGTCGCTGGAAGTACCACCCGTCGCCGCCGAGCGGTACAGCCGGTACCCGGTCAAAGTGGACTGTTCCGCTGGGAATTTCGCGCAGTCCGCGGCTGGTCCATTCCGGCACGTCACACGTGACGCCGGCGGCCCTCAGGTCGACGGCAAAAGCGGCCCGGCCGCCCGTTTCGGCGTGCGCGGTCACCACGGCATGGTCCACAAACTGGGCCAGCGAGCACCAGGGCTTGGAGCCGGTCAGCTGTACAGCGGACGGTGATGCCGGCGCGGCCGTTAGCCGCGTGCCCGCGGCCTCGGCTGCGTACACTCCCCACGATCCGGTAAATGTTTCCGGTGTTCCCGCCTGGGACAGGATGGCGCCGGCATCCAGATGCGGCTCCAGGACCCTGGCGGCGGCCACGTCCACCGCTGCCACGGACGCCAGCAGTTCCCACAGCTGCACAGTCCGCCCGTCACCGGGCTTCGGCGCGGAACGGCCGGCCTGCTGGGCGATGGCCAGCAGCGCCGGGACGTCCCCCACGGCCGAGGCAACCCGGTCCAGCAGCTGCTGAACGTTTAGTTCAGGTTCGGCGTCAAGCCCAGGTCCGGTTTCCGGCACAGGTTCGACGCCGGTCTTCCCGGCCGGCGTCGGGCCGAATCGGACGGGCTGCCACTGGCGGTGCGGAGAGTTCATGCGGCGTCCACTGACTGTCGGGGGCGGGGCCGGGTCATGGCCGTGCTAGCCCTGTTCCGGGGCGGTCACGGACGCCGAGGCGGGCATCACTTCCGCGTTCACCATCCAGGCCAGCTGTTCCAGCCGGGTGATGGCCTCGTGCAGGAGGTCCGCGCTCGTGGGATCTTCTTCATCGACCTCATCGTGGACATCGCGGATGGTCTTGACCGTTTGTTCCAGTCTCGCGGTGATGAGCTTGGCGGTGTCCTTCGTGACGGTCAGGCCGGCAGGATACGGGTCCAGCCTGGTGCCGGACGAGACAGTGGCGCTGCGGCCGTCCGGAAGTGCATGCAGCGAACGCATGCGCTCAGCGGTCTGGTCGGCGAGCAGCCGGGCACTGTCCACGATTTCGTCCAGCTGCAGATGCAGGTCGCGGAAGTTGGTGCCCACCAGGTTCCAGTGTGCCTGCTTGCCTTGGACGTGCAGCTCAATCAGGTCGGTGAGGACCTTCTGGAGATTGCCGGCCAGAGTCTCGGATGCCTTCATGTCTTCCTCCGCTGCCGTCACCGATGCTTCTACGTGCCTGGCCGGCCGGGCAGCCCGCCAGGATGATTCCCAGCATACTTACCTTTTGCCTTCGGGTAAGGGACTTAGCGCTGCATCAACGGCCGACGGGCCACAGCACCGTGGCCCGCAGCGATTCCAGCGGCACGCTCCCGTAGGTGCGTGAATCGATGGAGCCCGCCCGGTTGTCACCCAGGACGAAGAGGTGGCCGGCGGGCACCTTAACCGGACCAAAGTAGGTGCCGTCGATGCGGCTGTGATCGATCCCCGGCTCGGCCTGCGGAACCCCGTCCACCACCAGCACCGAGTCCTCGATGGCAACGGTCTGGCCGGCGAAGGCAACGGCCCGCTTCACAGCAGGGTTCCCGTCCTCCGGGCTCGTGAACACCACCAGGTCTCCGGTTCTGAGGGTTCCCAGCGCCGGCCCCGGTTTGAACATCAGCACCGTGCTGCCCTTGGGCAGTGCCGGTTCCATGCTTTCGGAGCTGACCGTCACGGGCTCCACCAGCCACAGGCGGGAGGCGAGCAGACCGGCGGCCAGCAGCACCGCCGTCGTAATTGTTCTCCCCCGAAAACCCTGCCGGGCGGACCCGGCAAGGTTCTGGGTGACGGCTCTGCCCTCAGGGACTGCCCCGGATTTTGGGGTCGCCCTGTGCGCCGCTAGCCGTCCCATTGGGGCAGCGCCGCCGTCATGGGGTCGTTGGGATCGTTGTCGGTTTCCTTCAGCCCTACCCGGAACTGAACCATCATGTCGTGGTCCTCGTGGGGCAGGTTGTGGCAGTGCACCATGTAGCGGCCGCGGTGCGGACCGAACTTCATGAGCAGTCGGACCGTCTCGCCCTCGCCCACATAGACGACGTCCTTGGGCCCGAGTTCCTGCGGAAACGGTGCCTTGCCGTTGCGGCTCAGGATCTTGAAGTCCACGAGGTGGATATGCACGGGGTGGAACCAGCCGCCGGACCTGTTCTCGATTTCCCAGACCTCGACGGCGTCCAGGTCCACCTCCGCGGCCACCTTCTTGTAGCCGCTGGCAATGACGTCCTGCCAGCTGTCGTCGTCGATGGTCCACATGTTGGTGACGTCGTTCCGCTTGACCCGGAACTTCCGGACCTTGGTGGCCCGCTTCTCGGGCAACGCCATGACCTCGTTCGCCGGCGCCAGCTGGACGGGAACCGTGTTCCAGGTGGGGTCGCTGGTGTTGACGGGCTCGTCCGTGACGTCGAAGGCCATGACCTTGCTGGTGAAGTCGTAGTCAACGTTGTTCGGGTTGGACAGGTTGCGCAACTCGATCCGCTGGCCGGTCTTGTACTTGCGGAAATCGATGAGCACCTCGTACCGCTCTGCCCCGCCGTGCCGGTAGTTCGCCACCTTTTGCGCCGTGGGAATCAGGCCGCCGTCGGTGCCCACGATGATGAGCGGATCCCCGGTGCTCAGCGTGAGCCGCACGGACCGGGAAATGCTGCAGTTCAGGACCCGGAAACGGTAGATACGCTTTTGCACCTTCATGACCGGCCAGGGCTTGCCGTTGACCAGGATGACGTCACCCCACAGGCCAGAGTGCGTGTTGTCGTCATAGCCCAGTGCGCCGTTCGCGGCGAACATCGCATCGGAAATGATGAGCGGTACGTCGAAGTCGCCTTGCGGGAGCAGCTGCCGTTCCAGCGGATCGTGCATGTGGTACTGCGCGGCCAGGCCGGAGTAGGCATTCTGCGCGGTGAAGTGCACCCCGTGGTCGTGGTACCAGAGCGTGCGGGCCGGCTGGAAGTTCGGATAGTGGTAGTCCTTGAAGAAGCCAGGATGGGTCACGTCACTGGCGTATCCGTCGAACTGCGGAAGCGAGGCTGAACCGTGCAGATGCGTGGACGTGGAGAGCACGTGGCCGTCGTTCGGATGCGTTGCGGGAAGCTGGTTCCGGACCCGGACCACCGCCTTGGTGCCCTGGTCCAGGCTGATCGTGGGACCGGGGAAAATCCCGTTGTAGCCCAGGATCGGTGTTTGGAGCCGCGGCAGGATGGACGCCATGGCTGCCTTCTCGGTCAGGGTGTAGTAGTTGACGGGCTTGCCGTCGGCGGGGTCCACCTCCACCTTGTCCGCAGCCAGCACCGGCGGCTTCACGAACGCCGACTGAAACGGTTTGGGCATCTCTGCGCTGCTCAGCCTGCTGGCAGACTTGGCCTCCACCTCGCCCCGCGGGAGCGAAAGGGCGCTTGCTCCAACAACGCCGAGGCCACCCAGTAGCAGGACATTTCGTCTGGACACGGTCATTACCGGGCCTCCTTTCGATAGGGATGGTTCGAGACCAAATGGGATAGTTCGAGGATGTCCCGGCCTACTTGGAAAAAGCCGGATCAGGCTGGGAGCAGTGGGGGTTCTGAGGGAGCACCCTCAATTGGGCCCCCTCAAATCGATGGTCTAATTCGGCTTCCCCACCCGAAGCCCGCAGCATTCCGGGGTGGTTGCAGGGGACGCACCCGAACTTGGGGCCGTTCAGGCGCCGCTCCCCACCGGCTAAATCCGACCTTTGCCCAAGGTGCCGCGTCCACTCTTGACGCAGTTGGGAACGCACCTCCCGGCTTGGCCTTGAAGGTATTGGGGGCCACAAATCGAGTGTCCAAAAAGGAGTTACCATGTCTTCGCATTCCGCGATGAGGCCTTTGATGCCTGACGGAGCCAAGCGCTCCCGGCCAGCGCAGGTTAGGCCCCTCACTACCGCCGGGCGCTTTGCCCCGGCCGTTGCCGGCGCACTTCTTGCCGCCGCCCTGTCACCCATCGGCGCTGTTCCCGCCCACGCGGAAACGGCCGGAATGGGCCCGGTTGACCCCGCAAACGGGTTCCCCACCTGGTTTTCGGACGGTACCGTCCGGCTGCAGTTCTGCTACCAGGGCGGGCAGGGCTGCCTCTCTGAGCCGCCTGACCCAAGCGCGCCGGCGTCCTACCCGGACAACTTCCCGGAGGAAGCCTTCTGGTTCGGAGCCGAGGCTTCGGCGGGCAACCTGCGCCTGTACGAGGCTGCCCTCGAGGGCGCCCATGTCAACGGAGCCGTGGTCGACGGCGAACAGATGGGCTTCGGACGGCTACGGTTCCGGCTCAACGGCCTGACGCCGAACGCCAGCTACAGCATCACCCACCCCTATGGCCTCCACACCTTCACGGCGGACGCTACCGGCGTGATCAACCAGACCCTGGACCAGGGCATCTGCGCACCGTCCGCCACCACTCCGTGCGACTGGGCCGGCGTCGGCGCTGCCTTCCTGGGGGACTTTGGCAGGGGTACGACCGCGACCTTCCTCCGCCAGGAGGGTGCTGCACCGGGCACCCTCGGTGACATCAATACTGCGCGGACAGTCACTGGCGCCCCCTCGGGCAACAACTTCGTGCGCGTCGTCGGCCCGAATGCCGGCGGAGCCGGGGTCAACACCCTCACCGTGAACACTTTCACGGTCCAGGGCCTGATCGCGACCGATTCCGTTGGAGGCCCGAATACGCCCGACCTGGCTGCGGCCAGTGACAGCGGTCGGTCCAACACGGACAATATCACCAGGGTGGCAACGCCTACCATCACGGGCACGCTGCCGGCGGGAACCGCCGGCCCCGTTCAGCTCATTGTCGACGGCGGCGCTCCCCGGGCGGCCACGGTTACCGGCTCCTCGTACTCACTGACGCTGCCGGCGCTGGCCAATGGCCCCCACTCCGTGCAGGCTGTGGCCGGCGGACAGAATTCCGGGACCCTCAGGTTCACGGTGGACACAATTGCTCCCCCGGTGTCGATCGTGGCACCGTTCCCGTCCACGCCCAGCCTGGACAGCACCCCGACGCTGAGCTTCACGAGCAGTGACCCGCAAGCCCGGTTCGAATGCCAGCTCCAGCCCACCAACACGGTCTGGGATCCGACCTGCGCTTCCCCGAAGACGTGGGACGGACAGGTCAGCGGAACCTACAACTTCCTGGTCCGCGGCACGGACGTGGCCGGCAACGTCAGCCCACTGGCCAGCCGAAGTGTGCAAATCGGCACCACCGTCACCGCCCCGTACCGCAAGGTGCAGGACTTCAATGGTGACGGCCGGGCGGACATCGTGTCCCGCGATTCCACCGGAACGCTCTGGCTCTACCGCGGCAACGGAACCGGCGGCTTCCTCGCGAGGACCAAAGTCGGCACAGGCTGGAACTCGATGACGTCGATCATCAGCGCGGGTGACTTCAACAATGACCGCAAGGCAGACATCATCGCCAGGTCCTCCACCGGCCTGCTCTACCTCTACAAGGGCAACGGACTCGGCGGCTTCTCGGGCCGGACCCAGATCGGCATCGGGTGGAACTCCTTCACCAGCCTCAGCGCCGGTGGGGACTTCAACGGCGACCGCAAACCTGACCTTGTGGCCCGCGACGCCGCCGGTGGGCTCTTCGCCTACCTCGGCGTCGGTAACGGCGGCCTCTCAGGCCGGATCCAGATCGGCAGCAGCTGGAACACCCAGAACACCATCCTGCCTACCGATTTCAACGGTGATGCCAAGACCGACATCGTCTCCAGGGACGCCGCCGGCAGCCTCTGGCTGTACCGGGGCGACGGTGCGGGCGGGTTCCTCGCCCGGGTCCAGATCGGCGCCGGCTGGGGCGGCTTCAGCTCCCTGGTGGCTCCCGGCGACTTCACCGGTGACGGCAGGGCGGACATCATCGCCCGCGATACCCGGGGAAGCCTGTTCCTCTACCGCGGCAACGGATCCACCCTCGTCAGCAAGGCTGCCGCCGGTACCGGCTGGAACGCGATGAGCTCGATCCAGTAGTTGCCGCAGCGATAAGAGCGCCCAGCAAGAAGAACACCGCCCGTGTACATCCAGTACGCGGGCGGTGCCTCGCTGTGGGTGGGACAGGTCTGGGGGCTGCCTACGGACGGCGCAGCTCCCGCATGGCATGGCTAGCGGATCACGGCCAGCGCGAAGCCGTCCCAGCCCTTGGACCCGACGGTCTGGATGACAGTGGCGTCCAGCCGGCTATCCTCACCCATCATCTTCAACGCAGCGATGATTCCGGGGGCGTTGACTTCATCCATGGACGGGTCCAGCGCCACACCCTCCCACACGACGTTGTCCATCACGATGCTCGTTCCAGCCCTGCCCAGCCGCACCGCCCACTCCAGGTACTGCGGGTTGTTTTCCTTGTCCGCATCGATGAAGACGAAGTCGAACGGGGGGGCACCTTCGGCTTCGAGGGCGGCGAGCGTGTCCAGGGCAGCGCCTGTCCGGATTTCCACCTTGTGGCCCACTCCGGCCGCGTCCACGTTGGCGCGGGCCACATCGGCGTGTTTCTGGAGGTATTCACACGTCACCAGCCGGCCGTCGTCGGGCATTCCCTGTGCCATCCAGATGGTGCTGAACCCGGCCAGCGTGCCGATCTCCAGCACCCTGCGGGCACCGGATGCCGCCACCAGCAGCTTCAAAAGCTTTCCGGCGTTCGGGGTCACCTCGATTGGCGGCATTCCGGCTTCCTCGGCGGACCGGACGGCGCGCTGGACGGCATCGTCGGGGTGGACGACGACGTCGGACAGGTACTCTTCTACGGCCGCCCACTCGGGCCGCGGCTTGTGCTCAAACATGGGCACAGTCTTCCAGCAAGCAACCGGCCGGGCCAGATTCCCGTCAGTCGCCTTCGGCCCGGGGACCGTCCAGGGCGCCTTCCAGGCGCTCGACTTTCGCGGTGAGCTCGCCGGAATAGCCGGGCCGGATGTCGGCCTTGATCACCAAGGACACCCTGCTGCCGAATTTCCCCACGGCCTCGGTGGCGCGCTTCACCACGTCGAACACCTCATCCCATTCGCCTTCGATGGTGGTGAACATGGAATCCGTCTTGTTGGGCAGCCCGGACTCCCGGACAATCTTGACGGCAGCCGCCACGGCGTCATGCACTGATGCGTCCCCGGCCCCCGCCGCAGCGTAGGCAGGATCAGCGGGAATACCGGAAGGGGCGACTGAAAATGCAAGCAACATGGGTCCAGTCTGACACGGCCGAATGTGGCGCCCGGAACGTGTTCTGTGTCATATTCGGCGCTACCAACGGGTAACGGAGTCAGGCTGACACAGCGTTGCTAACCTTGGATTCATGAACCTCGCAGTAGAGCGCAAGCCACTCCGTGCTGACGCTGCACGCAATGTGGACAAGATCATTAACGCTGCCCGCGAGTGTTTCCGGCAGTACGGCCCGGACGTTCCGCTGCAGACCATTGCCGCAACGGCCGGAGTGGGTCCAGCGACGCTGTTCCGGAATTTCTCGGACAAGGAACAGCTCGTTTTGGCAGCCCTCAACCGCCAGCTCCGGCTCAATGTGGACCCGGTCATCGACGTCGCCCTTGCGGGCAGCGATGCGGCCGAGGGCCTGTTCCGGGTTATCGACGCAGTGATGACTGCAGCCAGTGACAATGCCAACCTGCTCGGCGCCGTTGCCGGCCGGCGGGACTTGCTCACCGGCATTACGGGAAGCCTGATCGAGTCTATTGGCGTGCTCCTTGACCGCGGCCAGGACCAAGGCACCCTGCGGGTGGACATCTCACTGACTGACATGGTGCGGCTGCTGGCCATGCTGATCGGCGTGGTGGACACCATGGAGCCCGGCTCCGACGCCTGGCGCCGGCCGGCTGCCCTTGTGGAGGACGCGATCCGTGCGGAACGGCCCATCAGGCCGCTGCCTCCGCAGGTGCCGCTCCCAGGCTCGCAGTTCGAGTAGCGCCCGCAGTTCGAGCAGCGAGCGCAGTTCGAGTAGCGCCTGCAGTTCGAGCAGCGAGCGCCGTTCGAGCAGGCGTGGCAGTTCCAGTGGCGGGGCGGGTCCGGAATGACGGACCCGCATATTCCGCACAACGCCCGTGCACAGTAAGCTGGGCACACCGGCGGGTTAGGAAGTCAGCCTCGGGAAGTTCCATATATGGAGCACACCATGTCATTCCCTGCACGTGTTCAATTCAGATCGGCCGTGGCACCATGAACCGCTCACAGCTAGCGCACTTCATGAAACATTCAACGGATCCTGAAACGACATTAACCGCGGCCTCCACCGATGAGCTCAGCATCATCGTGGACGCGCTCTACCGGAACCTCGATACGCCGGCCCCTGTGTTCGGCGCCCAGGACTGGTATGACCTGGCCACCGAAGAACTCGCACGGCGGTCCGCACCCCTTTCCCCGGACGCTTACGGCGCCGCGTAGCTGCGCATCGCCCTCACCTGCGCGGCTCCGGCCGGGCCGCCAAGGCGTGCAGGGCCGAAGCCAGGCACTCACTCATGGCTTGAAGCGCGATCAACTGCGCTTCCCGCACCTGGGGCTTGGGCGAATTGATGCAGATAGCTTCATCGGCCGCCTGGGCCAGCGGGTTGGGGGCTGCCCCGGTCACGGCCCAAACGGTGGCGCCGACTGCCCGCGCTGCCGCCGTCGCCTCCAGCAGGCCATGACGGTGCCCGCTGGCGGAGACCGCCAGAAGAATGTCGTTGGAACGGATATGGGCGCGCACCTGGCTGGCAACCTCGTCCGCGTGCCCCTGCGCAATTTCGATGGCACTGACCGGCGCAGCCCCTGCTGACACGCCGGGCCGCAGTGCGATGACGGAAAACGGCTGGCGCTCACCCGCATGGCGCCCCAGCAGCTCCGCGGTAAATTGCTGCACCTCCGCCGCCGAACCGGCGCTTCCGGCTGTGACCAGGCGGTTCCCGGAAAGCAGGCGGCGGGCCAGTTCCTCGCCCCAGCCGGCCAGGCGCGAGGATTCATTCCGCAGCGCGGCTACCGCAGGCCCTACCTGCCGAAGGTGCTCAAGGACGATGTCCACCGGGGCTTTCATTTCGAACGGCGCGTCCGTGGCGCGGGTTCGGGACAGTCTGCTGACGGCCTTCATTTTTTACCACTCCTCTTCATTCGAGGATACAACGGCTGTGATCCACATCACTCTTACGACGACGATGCCCGGCTGGCCGTTCCGGCCGGCTGGCAGTTTCAAGCGGCTCAGTTCAGCCGGCTCAGTTCCAGCCAGCCAGCCGGAGCAAGGCAGCGGCTCCCGCCCCTGCCAGCACAACCACCAGGAAGGGCGCCCGAAGGAACAGGGCCGCGGCAGCCGCAGCCAAGGCGCCAAGCCGGGCATCCAGAACCAGTGCCTGCCCGCTGGCCAGGGTGTTGACGACCGTCAGGGACGCCAGCAACCCGATGGTCATGGTTCCGGCTATCCGGGACATTCTGGGGTTCTGCAGCAGGCTGGCCGGGAGAAGGTAGCCCACCAGTTTCCAGGCATAGGCGAAGAGGCAGGCGAGCAGCAGCCACACCCACAGACTCACTCGGCACCTCCGGAGTTGGTTCCGTTGTCCGTGTGATGACCGGGGCCCGGCTGATGGCCGGGACGCGGGTGGTGGCTGGGACGCGGATGATGGCTGGGATGCCATTCCGCGTAGGGGTCGATATCCGGTTCAAGCCCTTCGTCCTGGCGCCCGTGGCTAACCCAGCCGATGGCGGCCGCCACCACTGCGGCAATGAGGATGGGGACGCCTGCCGGGACGAACGGCACAGCCAGCACCGTTGCGAGGGCACAGACGACGGCGATCGCCACCGGCTCCCGTCCCTTCAGCCGCGGCCAGAGCAGGCCTAGGAAGGCCGCCACGGCTGCGCCGTCGAGCCCCCACTGCCTGGGGTCCCCCAGCGCACCTCCGGCGAGGGCACCCACTGCGGTGAAGAGATTCCAGAGTACAAAGATCCCGATGCCCGCGGCCCAGAAGCCCCTGTGCTGCTCGTCAGGATCCGACTGCCCGGTACTTGTGGCCGTGGACTCGTCGATGGTCACGTGGGCGGCGGCGTACCGGCGCCACCCCTTCGGCCGGAGCAGCACGTTGAGCTGCATGCCATAGATGCCGTTGCGCATTCCCAGCAGGGTGGCGGCCCCCATGGCGGCAAGACCCGAGCCGCCGCCGGCAACCACCCCGATGAACGCGAACTGGGAGCCGCCGCTGAACAGCAGCAGGCTCAGCGCCATGGTCTGCCAGAAGTCCAGGCCAGAGGTCACGGACAGCGCACCGAAGGACACTCCGTACAGCCCGGTGGCGACGCTGATGGACAGGCCAACACGGACCGCAGGGGAACGCAGGAGCTTCGGGGGCCAGGTGATGGGCATGCCACCACTCAATCACAGCGGCGGCTGGGCCCGGGCTGCGGCCGACGTTGCCGCCATGGCCGGCTGCTGGAGCTGGGCCAGGACCTGCGCCGGCCGGTTGGTGGTGATTTCCTGGATGCCGAGCCTCCGGCACAGCGCCACGTCGTCCTCGTCGTCCACCGTCCAGACCCGGAAACGCCGGCCGTCATCCAGCCAGCGCCTCACAGTACCGGTGTGCCGGCGGATGTAGTCGATGCCGGGCCCGGCAATTGCCACTTCGCCGTCGTTGAGAATCCGCTCACCCTCCAGCTGTGCGGCCTTCATCACGTTGGCCACAGCACTGCCCGTGAAAGGCCCCAGCCCCAGTTCCTCGCGGATTCCGGTGACGTTCACGTCATCCACGAGCTGGCAGAGGAACTCCCCCGGGACGGCCTTGCGGAGGTGCCTGACAGAGTCGGGGCTGAAGCTCATGAAGGTCACCCGGATGTTGCCCAGCCTGGATGTTGCGGCGTCCCAGCCTTCCTCGCGCAGCACCTCCAGCACCCTGTCCTCCAGCTTCAGCTGGTAGGGGCTGGGGTGCTTCAGCTCGATGGCCAGCCCGATCTCCCGCCCGGCAGCCCGGAGCAGATCCAGCAGGTCTTGCAGGGTCAGGAACTGTTCGGACCTGGGCCCGTAGGCCTCGGGGATCCGGACGCCCTTCCAGGATGAAAAATCCAGCAGCCGCAGCTGGTCGACGGTCCGTTCGGCCACAGGACCCGTGCCGTCCGAGGTCCGGTCCAGGTTCGAATCGTGCAGCAGGACCACGTGCTGGTCTCGGGTCAGGTGCACGTCGCACTCGACGCCGTCCGCGCCGTCGGCGAGCGCCCGGAGGTAGGCGGCACGGGTATGCTCGGCGAAATCCGCGCTGGCACCACGGTGGGCGTAGACCAGGGGACGGGTTAGGGCTGACTCGTCGGCTGTCATGGTCACACGTTAGCCGACCGCGGCCGGCATAGCGGGACTAGGCTTGGCACATGCAGGTGAACTCTGAGCCAACCACCCAGCAAGATGCGGCGGAGGAACGGAAACTCCCGGAAAGCCCCGAACGGAACGGCGGACGGGCGGGCCGCACTCCGGCGCGTCCCGCCGTCGTACGTGAGCCCGCGGCGGGCGACGCCGAAAAGGCGGCCGCGCTCCGGAAGATGAAACTGGTGGCCCTCTGCCTGCTCATCGCCATGGCCGTGGTGTTCGTCGTCGCCTTCGCGCTGCAGAAACAGTACCCGTGGCTGGAGTACGTCCGGGCCGCGGCGGAAGGCGGCATGGTGGGCGCCCTGGCCGACTGGTTCGCGGTGACGGCCCTGTTCCGCTATCCCATGGGGCTGAAAATCCCGCACACCGCCATCATCCCGCGCCGCAAGGACCAGATCGGTGCGTCCCTGGGCGAGTTCGTGGAGACCAACTTCCTCTCCGAACAGGTGGTCCAGGACAAGCTGGCCAGCATCAACATCTCCGGCAAGGTCGGGAGCTGGCTGTCGGGCCCGGGCGGCGCCGAGCGCGTGGCCAAGGAGGGCGCCGCCGTCATCCGGGGCACGTTCAAAGTGCTGAACGACGACGACGTCCAGGCCGTTATCGAGGGCATGGTCCGCAAACACCTCCTGACACCCCCGTGGGGACCGCCCGTGGGACGCATGGCCGAGCGGATCTTCGCCGACGGGCACCACCACAAGCTGGTGGACCTCCTCGTGGACCGGGCAGCGGACTGGGTGGCCGCAAACCACCAGACGGTCAGCCGGCTCGTCACGGAGCGGTCCCCGCAATGGGTGCCCAGCTTCGTGGACGGCCTGGTGGGCGACAAGGTCTACATCGAGCTGCTGAAATTCACCCGCGCGGTCCAGGACGACCAGCAGCACCAGGTCCGGCTGTCCATCGACAAGTACCTGACGGACCTGGCCCAGGACCTGCAGCACGATCCCGCCATGATCGCCCGCGCGGAGGGCATCAAGGCCCAGGTGCTCGGTGATCCTGAGGTCCGGGAGCTGGCGTCCCGCACCTGGGCCACCATCAAGGGGGCACTGCTCACCGCCGTCGACGACCCCGACAGCGAGCTGACCGTGAAGTTCAAGGCGGCTGTCCGCGATTTCGGCACCCGGCTGGTCAACGACGAAGAGCTGGCAGGCAAGGTCAACGCCTGGATCGGTGACGCCGCAGGCTATCTGGTCCGCACGTACCGGTCGGACATCGCAGCGGTGATCACGGATACGGTGGCCCGCTGGGATGCTGAGGAAACCTCGCAGAAGATCGAGCTCCAGGTGGGCAAGGACCTGCAGTTCATCCGGATCAACGGCACAGTGGTGGGGTCCCTCGCCGGGCTCGCCATCTTCACGGTGGCCCACCTGACGTTCGGCTGACGGGCCGCCGGGCGGCCGGTCCGCCCGGCCAACCGCCGGCTGACCGGTGGCGTGCTTAGGCGAACGGCGCCAGTTCCACGCCGGCTTCCCCAAGGCCGGCGCGGACGGCAGCTGCCATGTCCACAGCGCCGGGGGTGTCGCCGTGGATGCACAGGGAATCCGGGTCCACCCTGACAACGGTTCCGTCCACTGCAACCACCTCGCCCTTGAGCGCCATGCGGACTGCCCGCTCAACGATCGGCCCGACGTCGTGCAGCACGGCACCCTCCTGCGAGCGCGGCACCAGCGTCCCGTCCGGCAGGTAGGCGCGGTCCACGAACGCCTCACGGAAGACGGGGTGCCCGGCGTCCTTGGCCTGCTTCAGCAGCTCGGACCCGGGAAGCCCCAGGACAGGCATGCCGGGATCGTAGGCCTGGATGGCTGCCACGAGCGCGGAAGCCTGCCCGGCGTCGTGGAATGTCCGGTTGTAGAGGGCGCCGTGCGGTTTGACGTAGTCCACCGAGGCACCCACGGCGTGCGCTACTCCGTCCAGCGCCCCGAGCTGGTACAGCACGTCGCCGAACAGTTCGTCGAAGGACATGTCCAGGGAGCGCCGCCCGAAGCCGGCGAGGTCACGGTAGCCAACGTGCGCGCCTACCCTGACGTCCAGTTCATAGGCAGCGCGGCAGCTGTCCAGCATCGTCACAGGGTCTCCGGCATGGAAGCCGCAGGCCACGTTGGCGCTGGTGATGAGCTCAAACATGGCCGCGTCATCACCCATGGTCCAGGAGCCGAAGGACTCCCCGAGGTCAGCGTTCAGATCCACCCGTATTACCTTCCGTTATGCCGGGTGCCGATGCTCCCCCGGCTGTGAGCTCGCCCGGTACGGTGTCCGGCATCGGCCCAAAGGCCTCTTTCGCGTTAACGACGACGGCCCGGCCCATCATGAGGTTACCGGCACCGCCCACCACCGCCCCAATGCCGAACGGCAGCGCACGTCCGAGCAGGGCGGTTCCCTGCCGCCTGAGCAGGTTTCGCAGGAAGGCTTTCTGGATGCGCTCGCGGATGAAACCGAACCCCGATGACGACATCCTGCCCGCCAGCACATTTCCCCAGGCCTGGCTGGCACCCTTGCCCTTGCCCATGGCCTGGCCGCTGAGCGAACCAAGCAGCGCGGTCCCCTCTTCGCCGAGCATCACGGCCATCACCAGGGTGCTGGCTTTCTCCGGGTCCGTCATCCGGATCCCGTGCAGTTCGGCCAGCGAGGTGGCGAAGAGGGCCGTCGCCTCGAGGAAGCCCACCGTAGCGGCGGCGGAGAGGCCCAGGGACGCCACCGTGCCGACTCCGGGAACGACGGCGGTGGCCCCGACCAGCGCTCCGCCGCCTGTCACGGCACGGAGATAGTCGCGTTCGAGGATGTCCGCGAGCTGGGCGGCGGACGCCCGCGGGTTGCGGCGCTGGAGCCGGCGGATGTACGCGACCACCAGTGGGCGCTGGATCTCCACGGCCCGCAGCAGCACGTTGTGAACACCGGGTTTGGGATTGCCGTGGGCGTCGAACACGGCGTTGTGGGCTGTTTCCTGCGCGATTCTCATCGCGGGGTTGCGTCTCTTGGCCATCATCACCTCTACCTCGGAACAACCGGCAGCCGGAGGCCGCCGTCTGGCCTTAACACTAGGCCACACCCCAACATACCAAGCATGCTGATCACCGGGTCGCGGGGCGGCCCGCCACAGCACTTACACAGTCACAGCGCCCGGACGGTCACAGCGACCAGGACTCGGCCACCGCCATGTAGGCGGAGGAGGACGGCCCGCGGGGACCGGGGTAGACAGTGGGGGCGCCAGGCCACTCGACGCCGAACTCGGAGAGCTTGCCTCCGCTGCACGGATGGTAGACGTTGCTCATCGAGGCGCCGGAGGGACCCAACTGGAAGTCGGGCGCGGAGAACTGCCGCCGGTCCAGCACCCCGGAAATTTCGAGGGCAGCCCGCCGCCCGGTCGCCCGGAACCCGCGCTCAAGGTCGAGTTCGACGTCGAATTCGTCCTGGGTGTGGCTGACCGCGCCGAGTGGAAAGCGCGCGGCCTCCGGAAAGAAGCGCGTCAGTTCCGTGGCGAGGGAGGAGGCAAAGAATTCGTTGGAGCCGTAACTGCGCCAGCCCTGGAGCGTGGCTACCATGAGGACCGTTCCGGTTCCCCACCGGGACCAGTCAGCCACCCAGAATGAGGCGAAACAACTAGCGGGTTCGCCGGGAATGTGAACGCCGTTCCGGTCCACCGGGTGCAGGGCAAGGCCGAAGTTTGCGCCGATCAGCGCCACATTGCGCCGCCCCGGCCGGGCCGGTGTGTTCCCCATGGTTAGAGCCTATCCCGCCGCGCACGTTCCACGCGGCAGAGGCTCGGCCTAAGATTGCGGTGTGCCCCTCCCCCGCGCCCTTCGCCCTTTTTCCCACCGCGAATACCGCGTGCTGATCGGCGCCCTCGCCATTTCCATCTTCGGTTCGGGCATGTGGGCCGTGGCCATGGTCTACCAGGTCATCCACATCGGCGGCGGTCCGCTCGAGCTGTCCCTCGTGGCGGCCGCAGGCAGCGTGGGTCTCGTGGCCTTCGTCCTTGCCGGCGGCATCGCAGCGGACCGGGTTCCGCAGCGGCTGCTGATCATCGCCGTCGAGGGCATCAACCTTGCCGTGATCGCAACGGTCAGCGGGCTGGCAATGGCGGGCTGGCTTCAGCTCTGGCATCTGGTGGCCGGTGCCTTCGTCCTTGGCGTCGGGGCGGCGTTCTTCTTCCCGGCGTACTCGGCGATTCTGCCGCGGATCCTGCCGCCCGAGGACCTGCTGGCCGCCAACGGCATGGAAGGAACCCTGCGCCCCACGCTTCAGCAGGCGGCCGGTCCTGCCGTGGCCGGCGTCGTTGTGGCCGCGCTGTCGCCGTCGCACGCCGTGACCGGCGTTGCCGTGTGCCACCTGCTGGCGTTCATCATCCTGAACTTCCTCGGCCAGCATGCCCTCGAGGCCCCCGGCGGGCGGGGGCACGGTGCCCGCCGGGATGGCTCTGGCGACGCGGCGGATGGTGGCCCCACGGCACCAGCCAAGACGTCTTTTTTCGCCGACCTCCGCGAGGGCGTCACCTACACCGTCCGGACGCCGTGGCTCCTCTGGACACTGCTGTGGGCGTGCATTTCGGTGCTGTTCCTGATCGGGCCCATCGAAGTGCTCCTGCCTTTCGTGACCCGGGACCAGCTGGGCGGCGACAGCCGCATGTTCGGTTTCCTGCTGGCCGTCATGGGAGTGGGCAGCGCCGTCGCCTCCCTGGTCACGGCGTCCGTCCCGCTCCCGCGCCGCTACCTGACCGTCATGATGGTGTGCTGGGGAGCAGGCACCCTGCCGCTCGCGGCGGTGGGGCTCATGGACAGTTTCTGGCTGCTGGCCCTGGCGCTCTTCATATTCGGCGCCACGGGCAGTGTGGGCATGGTCATCTGGGGAACACTGCTGCAGCGGCGTGTGCCGCCGCACCTGCTGGGGCGGGTTTCCAGCCTGGACTTCTTTGTGTCACTGGCGCTGATGCCGGTGTCGATGGCGCTGGCCGGTCCCGCCGCCGCCGTACTTCCGATCTGGCTCATCTTCCTGGTGGCGGGCGGGGTGTGCCCGGTCATGGCGGTGGTGGCCCTGCTGGCGGCCCGGATGTCAGTGGACGAAATCGCCCATCCGCTCGACCGCCAGGGCACCCTGCCCGCCGGCGCCGAGGCCACCACCTAGCCGAGGCCCCGGCAAGCCGCGGCACCGCCGAGGCCGCCACCTGACGGCGCTCGACTAGTGCGCGCGCACCACCGGGATGCTCGCCGTCGGCGGCCCGCTCGGGAACACCGAGGGCTCGGGCACGTGCACCGGTTCCAGCGGGACCCGTACCGGCTGCGAAGCCACTGTGAACCGGACCCCGCGCACGTCGATGTCGAGCGCTTCGCCGTCCAGGAGGGTCAGCGTGATGGCGCCCTGGTCGAGCTCCACCAGGAGCGGGCGGCCCTGCAGCTTCAGGTGGAAGCGCAGGGTCTCCCATTCTTCGGGCAGCCGCGGATCAAAGAAGGGCACGGGTCCCTGGTCGCGGAGTCCGGCGAAGCCGCACACCAGGGAGCTCCACACCCCGCCGGTGGACGCAATGTGGACGCCGTCGATCGTGTTCCCGTGGGTATTGTCCAGGTCGATGAACGCGGCATTCGTGAAGTGTTCCAGCGCAGCCTTGCGGTAACCCACCTCGGCGGCCATGATCCCCTGGACGCACGCCGAGAGCGTGGAGTCCCCCGTGGTGATGGGATCGTAGAAATCGAAGGCCCTGCGCTTTTCCTCGGCGGTGAACTCCTGCCACTGCAGGAACATGGCCAGCACCGTGTCCGCCTGCTTCAGCACCTGGTGGCGGTAGATCACCAGCGGGTGGAAGTTCAGGAGCAGCGGGTACTTGGCGCGCGGCGTCGTCCAGTCCCACGGCTCAAGGGTCATGAAGTCGTTGTCCTGCGAGTACACCTGGTAGTGCTCGTCGAAGGGCAGCTGGATCCGCTGCGCAGCCGCCTCCCACAGCTCCCGTTCGGCGTCATCGACTGCCGGGTGGTCCAGCGCAGCGGCGGCCCGCAGGTTAAACCGGGCCATGACGTTCGTGTAGAGGTTGTCGTTCACCACGGCGGTGTACTCGTCCGGCCCCGTCACACCGTGGATGTGGAACGCGCCGTCCTTGCCGAAGAAGCCCAGGGAAACCCACATGCGGGCGGTTTCGATCAGCAGGTCGGCGCCCATCCCGGCGCGGAACTCCGAGTCGCCGCTGGCCCAGACGTACCTGTTGGTGGCGAAGGCAACGGCGGCGGCGATGTGGAACTGCGCCGTGCCGGCAGCGTAGTACGCGCTGGCCTCCAGGCCATTGATGGTGCGCCAGGGGAACAGCGCGCCGTCCACGCTGAGCTCCTTGGCTCGGATTTGGGCATCCGGGAGCATCTCGTGACGGAACTCCAAAACCTGCCGCGCGCCGTCGGGGTTTGTATACGTCAGGTACGGCAGGAGGTAAACCTCCTGGTCCCAGAAGTAGTGCCCGTCGTAGCCCGAGCCAGTGACGCCCTTGGCCGGAATGCCGGCGACGCCGGCCCTGGCGGTGGCCTGCGCGAGCTGGAAGAGGTTCCAGCGGATGGCCTGCTGCAGTTCCGGCTGGCCACCCACCTGGATGTCGGCGCACGCCCAGTAGCTCCGGTAGTGCGCCTCGCTTTCGGCGAAGACGTCGCCGGTCGGCTTCAGCCCGGCTTCCGCGGCGTCGGCAGGGTCCTCCCCCGCTTCCGCGTCCGCAGCGCCGGGCAGGCCGGTCCGGGTGCCGCGGGCCACGGCGTAGCTGACGCTCTTTTCGAGCCGGAACGGCTCGTCGGCGGCAATCGCCAGCACATAGCGGACGCTGCTGTCGTCCTGGTCGACAAGGGTGTCGAAGGGCTGGTGGCCGGCTGAAGTCCAGTGGTCGACGGCGATCCCCACCCGCTGCTTGGACTCGGCAGCCTCCCACGACAGGCGCAGCGAGCCGTCACCGCCCTCCATCCTGAGGGGCAGCAGCACGCGGCCGGCGTGCCGGCCCGCCCGGCGCGGGTCGTGCGTGGAATGGTCCTCCACCGGCTGGTCCTGCCGGTTGGTGACGGATGAGGTGACGTCGGCGGAGACTGCCCGGTCTGCCGAAACCTCCAGCGTGATGCCCAGGCTGCCGCGGGCTTCGAAGCCCACCGCCCGGCGCTCCACCGTGGTCACCGTGGCGCCGGAACGGCACTGCCAGACGATGCTGCACTCGTAGATGCCGGTGGCGAAATCCACGGACCGCCGGTAGTCCAGCGCTGTGGATTCGGCGAGGCTGAGCATTTCGCCGTCGATGACGACCGTGAAGTTGTTGGCATCCGGAATGTAGAGGATGCGCTGGCCCGTGCGCGCGAAGCCAAAGGCGTTTTCGGCGTGCTTGATGTCCCAGATCTCGTGGAAGCCGTTTACAAAGCTGCCGGGAAGCTCGGCATCGGCTGAGGCCCAGTGGGCACCCCGGACACCGAGGTGCCCGTTGCCAAGGGCAAAGAGCGTCTCGAGCGTCCCGGCGTCGCCGGGTTGGTGGCTCGTCTCCACGAGCTTCCAGGGATCGCTGGGGAAGCGGACGCGGTCGGCGGTGATGAGTGCCATGAGTGGCGTTCCTTAGACGGTCGAAAGTGGTGCTGGAAATTCTGTTGGGGCTGGCGGGGCCTTGTTGGCGGCCTGTCCCGCGGTGTGGGAACCGCGGGACAGGCCGCGGTGTGGAAACCGCGGGACTAGAGAAGTTCCTCGAGGTCGCTGACCACGAGGGTGGCGCCGGCGTCGAGCAGCGTCTGCCGCCCTGCCCCGCGGTCCACGCCGATGACGGAGTGGAAGCTGCCCGCGCTGCCCGCCTGCACGCCGGACACTGCGTCCTCGACGACGACGCACTGCTCGCTGGGCAGCTCCAGGAGCCGGGCGGCGTACTCATAGGTTGCGGGGTCCGGCTTGCCGGGCAACCCTTCCTCAGCGGCCACGACGCCGTCCACGACCACCGGAAAACGGTCCGCCAGCCCTGCCGCGCGCAGCACCGAGGGGGCGTTCCGTGAGGAGGAGACGACGGCGACCTTCAGTCCGCGGTCCAGCACGGCTTCCAGGAAACGCACCGAACCCGTGTACGGTTCCACGCCGGCGCTGACAATGTCGTTGAAAATCCGGTTCTTCCGGTTGCCCAGGCCCTGGACCGTGATGTTGTCCGGATCGTCGTCGGCGGGGCCCTCCGGAAGGGTGATGCCGCGGGACGTCAGGAAGTCCCGGACGCCGTCGAACCTCGGCTTGCCGTCGATGTGGTCGAAGTAGTCGCTCTCCTGGTAGCCGTCCTTTTCGGGGACGGTTTCCAGGTAGCCGTCAAACAGCTCCTGCCAGGCACGCTCGTGGACGACGGCCGTTGGCGTGAGCACGCCGTCCAGGTCAAAGAGGATGGCGGCGGCGCCGGTCCAGCTGTTCGGCCGGCTGCCAGCGCTGGTATTCAGGGTTTCGGTCATGCTTTGTTCCGTGTCCTTTCGGGGTTCGGACAGCAATGGGTTGGGAATTACCAGGAACGTGGTCGCCGGTGACCAAAGAGTGCGGTGTGCCTGCAGAACCTGCCGCTCCGGGCGCCGCGGGCCCGAATGGTTTCCGGGAGGTGGTGCTGCAGTTTGAAGGACAGGCCGGCATTTCCTGCGGACCGGGCGGCGTTGCCCTGGCCGGTGACGGCGCCCCACTTTGTGCGCGGCAGGTCGGTTAGGTACCGGCCGGGCTATGTCCGGCGCGTGAATTTGCGGGGTTCCGCCATTTGCACCGCGGCGTCGCGGGCCAGGCTGAACGCGTCAATGCGCGGGCGCACGGTTTTTTGCCTACGTCCATGATGAGCGTGCAGACGGTTCAGGGCAAGCCAGCGGAACATCCCCGCGGGACGGGTGGCGCAAGGATGCATGGCGCGGTCCTGCCCTTTCGAACACTATGAGTCGTGCACTGCCAGCCGCCCACCGCCGAGGGGACGCCTGCTGGCCGCGTACCGGCCGAAGAAGAGTGTAAGCGCTTGCAGATTTACCCTGCAACTGTTTTTATTTTCCGCCTGGGCCGGAACCCGGTTTCAGCCCAGGACGTAGTGCCTCAGGAACGCGCTGACGTCCACCATCTCGGCCTTGGACATGGCGTGGCCCATGCCCGGATACGTCCGCGCCGTGAGCCTGGTGTGCGCGTTCAGCCATTCCTCCGTGTAGGCCGTTGCGTCCCCGTTGATCACGAGGTCGGCCCGGTCTCTTCCCCAGAAAAACGGGGGCCGCTCGTCCAGGGACTCACCGAGGGCCAGCAGGTCGTTGTTCATGACGAACCCGGAAAGCCCCACTACCGCAGGAAAGTCCTGCGGCCGCAGTCGCAGGAGTGTGCTCGCCATGGCCATTCCCTGGGAATAGCCCAGCAGGCTCACGCTGGTGTGGAGCGCCCTGGCCGAGTCGATCCAGGAGAACACGGAGTTGGCCGCCGAAATGACGTCGGCAAAATCGTTGGTCAGGAAATAGTCGAGCAGGAACCAGCCGTAGCCGTTCGCAATTGGCATCGGCGCCCGGAGCGCCGCGCAGGTGAATTCCCCGGGGAGATAGTCGAAGAGATTGACCATCCGGGATTCGTCCGTGCCGTAGCCGTGCATCATTACCAGCAGCGGGGTGCCGGCGCGTTCCTCCTCCGGCCTGGACCATACAACCGTCTCCATCCGATCAGCCTAGCGAGTCGCCGCTAAGGCCGCCCCTGACCTGCGGATTTGATTGAAACGGGAGTTACCGGGATGTAGCCTGACGCTTGACAGCATGCTTAGCAAATGACGCAGGACCCACCGCACGAATCCAGATGGCGGGAAGTCCGCGAACGCAAGGAGCAAGTCATGAGAATCGGTTCCGCCATTTTCCTCATCGCCCTGGGCGCCATCCTCGCCTGGGCCATCACACCGGGCCTCATCCCCAACGTGGACCTGACGCTGATCGGCTACATCCTGATGGCCGTTGGCGTGATCGGCCTCGTTGCCTCGCTTGTCATTGCCGCCCCGGGCAGGAGTCGCCGCGTCAGCGAGACGCGTTCCGTCGTGGACCCCAACACCGGCGAGAGGATTACCCGAAACGAGAGCCGCGACAACGGACTGTAGAAACGGCCGGTAGAACCGCGCAGAAGGGGCGGGCGGCAGTGGACTCGCCAGACACGGCCGGGCTGGACCTTCGGGTCTGGTCCGGCCTTTGGTTTTTTGTGGTTTTTTCGTTGACAAACCAACATGAACGAAGATAAAGTCAAGTACTTGCAGATTTGTGACAGCCGTCACTGATCTCCGAGGGGGTCCATGAAGGCAGTGCCGACGCACTGCAGCAGTAACTACGCAATGGAGGGTATGTGTTTGCCGAGGAGCGTCAGCAGCAGATCGCCGGGCTCGTTGCAGCCAGCGGCCGCGCCAGCGTGACCGACCTCGCCGAGCGCTTCCGCATCACCACCGAAACCGTCCGCCGGGACTTGGCGGCCCTGGAGTCGGCCGGCACGGTGCGCCGCGTGCACGGCGGGGCTGTCTCCGCAGACCGCTTCAGCACCACAGAGGAGAGCATCCTCGAGCGGACCATCCAGCGGCAGGCGCAGAAGCTCCGCATCGCCGAGGCCGCGCTCGGCTTCCTCCCGAAGGGACCCTCCGGCAGCATCCTCCTCGACGCCGGTTCCACCACCGAAGTCCTCGCCGACCTCCTCGCCCGCCGCGGCGCCGCAGCTCCGGCCAAGCCGGCCGATCCGGCCCAGGAACTCCTTGTCATCACCCACGCCGTTCCCATCGCCGCCAAGCTGGCAAGCACCCCCGGCATCGCCCTTCAGATTCTGGGCGGCCGGGTCCGCGGGCTCACGCAGGCGGCGGTGGGCCAGGGCACAGTGGAAGCCGCCGGCAAGCTGCGTCCCGACATCGCCTTCGTGGGGACCAACGGCATCCACCCAAGCTTCGGCCTCAGCACACCCGACTCTGAAGAAGCAGCTGTTAAGGCTGCCTTCGTCCATTCGGCGCGCCGCATTGTGGTGCTGGCCGATTCGTCCAAGCTGGAAGCGGAAACGCTCGTCCAGTTCGCCTCGTTGAAAGATCTGGATACCGTGATCACTGACCGCACACCCGGTTTCGAACTAGCTGCGGCCCTCGCCGAGGCCGGCGTGGAGGTGGTAGTCGCATGATTGTCACCCTCACAGCAAACCCGAGCCTGGACCGGACGGTGGCTCTGCCCGGCCCGCTCGAGCGGGGCGAGGTGCAGCGCGCAGTCTCGGTCCGCCAGGAATCCGGCGGCAAGGGAGTGAACGTTTCCCGTGCCCTCGTGACCTCCGGCCTCGAGACACTTGCGGTGCTGCCCGGCGCCGAATCCGATCCCGTACTTGCCGGCCTGCGGGAAGAGGGCGTGCCCTTCGCATCCCTGGACATCCACGAACCGCTGCGCACCAACGTGGCACTGACGGAGCCCGGCGGTGTGACCACCAAGATCAACGAACCCGGCCCGGTCCTCGCGGAGGACGCCCAGGAGGCGCTGATCAGCCTGCTCCTGGAACGGTCACGCGGAGCCAGCTGGGTGGTCCTGGCGGGATCGCTTCCGCCCGGCGTCCCGGCTGATTTCTACGCCACAGTCACGCGTCGGCTACGCAATGCCGACGCTGGGGCCGGCGTACCAATGATTGCCGTCGACTCCTCCGGCGCTCCCCTGGCAGCGGCCGTCGCCGGCGAATCTCCGGCAACAACCACAGTGTCCGGAAAACCGGACCTGCTCAAACCCAATGCCGAGGAGCTCGCGGAACTGGCCGCGGCAGCAGGTTTTTCCTCGGTGAACACGGCTGAGGAACTCGAAGCGGACCCGTATGCTGCCGCGGCGGCAGCTGCCGCCGTCGTGCGTTCCGGTGTGGGGGCCGTGTTGGCAACGCTCGGTTCAAAGGGCGCTGTCCTCGTGACGGCCGACGGCGCGTGGCTGGCCACGCACCCGCCGGTCACCGCAGTCAGTACGGTCGGCGCCGGTGACTCGTCGCTGGCCGGCTATCTGCTGGCCGCCAGCCAGGGTGCCGCCCCGGCTGACTGCCTCCGCCAGGCTGTGGCGCACGGCGCCGCCGCCGCTTCCCTGCCGGGCTCCACCGTCCCGGCAGTCCACCAAACAACCCCCGACGCCGTAACCATCACGGCCCTCCGGAAGGATTGACAGTGACTCAGCTCATCACCGCGGACCTGGTCGAGCTTGACCAGAACCTGGGCAATTCGCCCGAGGACGTGATCCGGCACCTGGCCGGCCGTGTTGCCGCCAACGGACGTGCGAGCGAAGTGGAAGGCCTCTTCACCGATGCCTTCGCCCGCGAGCAGAAGACGGCCACCGGCGTTCCCGGCGGCATCGCCATCCCGCACTGCCGCTCGGCCGCCGTGACCGAACCAACCCTCGCCATGGCACGCCTTTCCCAGCCCGTCGACTTCGGCGCCAAGGACGGCCCGGCCGACCTCATCTTCTTCATCGCTGCACCGGCCGGCGCCGACCAGGAGCACCTGAAGCTGCTGTCCAAGCTCGCCCGCTCGCTCATCAAGAAAGACTTCACGGGTGCGCTCCGCGCGGCCGCCTCACGGGAAGAAATCGTGGAGCTCGTGGACAACGCCCTCGCGGACAAGCCGGCTGCCGCGCCCGAAACGGTTGCGGCCCCGGCTGCAGCCACCGGCGCTGCCGCTGGCGGCAGCGCTGCATCCAGTCGAACCCGGCGCATCGTCGCCGTCACGGCCTGCCCCACCGGCATCGCGCACACCTACATGGCAGCGGACTCCCTCGTGGCCGCGGCCAAGGAAGTGGGCGTGGACCTGCAGGTTGAAACCCAGGGCTCCTCCGGCGCCAAGCCGCTGGACCCGGCGGTCATCGCCGCTGCCGACGCGGTGATATTCGCTGTCGACGTGGACGTGCGCGGCAAGGAACGCTTCGCCGGCAAGCCGGTCATCAACGCACCGGTCAAGCGCGGCATCGACGAGCCGGCCAAGATGGTCCAGGAAGCCCTGGACGCGGCGGACAACCCGCACGCCCACCGCGTTCCGCACTTCGGCGCGGAGGAGCAGGCCGAGCGGGAAGCCGCCGAACAGGGCGAGCACATCGGCCAGAAGCTGAAGAAGGCACTGCTCACCGGCGTAAGCTACATGATCCCGTTCGTGGCTGGTGGCGGTCTGCTGATCGCGCTGGGCTTCCTGCTGGCCGGTTTCGACATCGCCCTGGGCACGAAGGCCAACGACATCCTGGCCAACAACTCCCTGGTCAACCTTCCGGACGGCAACCTCGCCCTGTACCTCGGAACCGTCTTCTTCAAGATCGGTGCCCTGTCCATGGGCTTCCTGGTTCCTGCCCTGGCCGGCTACATTGCCTACGCAATCGCCGACCGTCCGGGCATTGCACCGGGCTTCGTTGCCGGTGCAGTCTCCGGCTTCATGGGCGCCGGCTTCCTCGGCGGCATCGTCGGCGGCCTGCTCGCCGGCTACATCGCCCACCTGATCGGAACATGGTCAGTGCCGCGCTGGCTCCGTGGCCTGATGCCTGTCGTCATCATTCCGCTGCTGGCTTCCATCATCGCCTCTGGCGCGATGTTCCTGTTCCTTGGCGGACCGATTGCCGCCATCACCGTCGGACTGAACACCTGGCTCTCCGGCATGTCCGGCGCTTCGGCGATCGTCCTGGGCATCATCCTCGGCCTCATGATGTGCTTCGACCTCGGCGGGCCCGTCAACAAGGTGGCCTACGCCTTCGCAGTCGCAGGCCTCGGTGCCGGAAGCGCCACCAACCAGGCACCCTGGCAGATCATGGCCACCGTGATGGCGGCCGGCATGGTGCCGCCGCTGGCGATGGCCCTGGCCACGGTCCTGGACAAGAAGCTCTTCAGCCTGGCCGAGCGCGAAAACGGCAAGGCGGCCTGGCTGCTGGGTGCCTCCTTCATCTCCGAGGGTGCCATTCCGTTCGCGGCAGCCGACCCGCTCCGCGTCATCCCCGCCAGCATGGTCGGCGGCGCAGTCACTGGCGCGCTCACCATGGCCTTCGGCGTCACGTCACAGGCACCCCACGGCGGCATCTTCGTGTTCTTCGCCATCGGCAACGTGATGATGTTCATCGTGTCCATCCTGGCCGGAACAGTGGTGGCGGCGCTCATCGTGGTGGCCCTCAAACGCTGGGCTGCCCGCAAGGCCGTTGATACGGTGGAGTCCGTCCCTGTAACTGTCTGACCCCCCGCTGTTTCAGCATTCCAACCCGCACTGCAATTGCAAGGAGCAGAAATGTCCGAACGTACCGCAACCGTCGCCAGCCGCGTAGGCCTGCACGCCCGCCCCGCCGCCATCTTCGCCGAAGCCGCGGGCGAGTTTGACCTCGACATCACCATCGCCCGCGAAGGGGAGCCGGCCGACGAGGCCATGGACGCCGCCAGCATCCTATCCCTCATGAGCCTTGGCGCATCCCACGGCGACGTTGTGGTGCTGCGGGCCGACGGCGACGGCGCCGACGCCGCCCTCGAACGTCTGGTCCAGATCCTGGAAACGGATCACGACGCCGAATAGGCACCGCACGTTCTTACGGCCGGTTTCCGCTGCAACTCCCCGAGGGACTGCTGCGGAGGCCGGCCGTTGCCGTTTCCGGACAGTTTTTGCCCTTTTGGTGGCACCGTGCCGCTGGTCCGCCACCGTCCGCGGACATCACGCCTGATCAGCGGCCCGTTCCGCAGAAGTAAGCAAACTTAGTAGTTTCTTGTTTTTGATTCTGCGCCCCACTAGCTTGGAACTGTGCCCAGCCATTCGATGGATCGGCGGAACAGCCGTGCTGAAGGAGGATGACAGAGTGGAAACCTTGCAGGAAAGCGTGGACGTCGAGGTACCGGTCAGCACCGCTTACAACCAGTGGACCCAGTTCGAATCGTTTCCCCGTTTCATGAAGGGCGTCGAGTCCGTCGAACAGATCGACGAAACCTCCCTCCATTTCCGCACCAGCGTGGCAGGCGTCAAGCGCGAATACGATGCGCAGATCCTGGAACAGACCCCGGACCGGTGCATCGCCTGGGTCAGCAAGGACAAGCCCCGCAACGCCGGCAGGGTCACGTTCGAGAACCTGGGCCAGGACCTCTGCCGCGTGAACGTGGAACTCGAATGGGAGCCGGAGAGCCTGCTGGAGAGGGCCGGGGCCGCTGCCCACGTTGACGAGCAGCAGGTGTCCGCCGACCTGGTGCGGTTCAAGGAATTCATCGAAACCCGGGGCATCGAGACCGGCGCCTGGCGTGCCGCTGTGGACCGGGGCGAAGTAGAGAGGTAGCCATGCCAGAGAAGAAGAACCCCAGCCTGAAGGATCCGGAACTCTACGAAGAGCTCCGCGACGAGGGGGCCTCGAAGCAAAAAGCGGCCCGTGTCTCCAACGCAGCAGCCAAGAAGGGGCGCTCCGAGGTGGGCCGCAAGGGCGGCAAGTCCGGCGACTATGAGGACTGGACCGTGGACCGGCTCAAGGCCAAAGCCAAGGAGATCGGCCTCAAGGGGTATTCAGGCAAGAAAAAGAGCGAACTCATCTCTGCACTCCGGAACTCCTGAGCGGGTGCACATGCAGCCGCGCGGCGGGGCGCCCGTCCTTTCAGGCGCCTTTCCGCGCGGTCTTCGCCGTGGATTTGGCTGCGGTACCGGTCTTGGACGCCGTGCCGGACTTGGCAGCGGCACCGGTTTTGGCGGCGGTGCCGGTCTTCGTCGCAGTGCCGGTCCCAGACGCAGCGCCGGATTTCGACGCCGTGCCGGATTTAGAGGCAGTACTGGTCTTAGCAGCAGTGCTTGTCTTCGACGCGCCCGCAGTCTTGCCGCGGCCGCCGCGCGCGGCTGGCCCGGACGGCTCATCCTCGTCCGACCCGTCTTCGGACGGTTTCTGTGCGGCAGCCCCTCCCCCGCGCTTCTTGTCGAGGCTGCGCTTCAGGGCCTCCATCAGGTCGATCACTTCGCCGTTGCCACCCTCGGCCTCGGCACCGAACGTCTCCTCCGTGTCCAGCGCGTCGCCCTTTTCCAGCTTCGCCTCAATAAGCTGCCGAAGCTGTGCCTGGTAGTCGTCGGTGAACTGCTCGGGCTCGAAGTCAGAGGCCATGGACTCCACCAGGGCGGCGGACATCTCACGTTCCTGCGCGGAGATGCGGATGGACGTGTCCAGGGCGGGAAACGCTGCTTCCCGGACTTCGTCCGCCCACAACAGCGCCTGCAGCATCAGGACGTCGTCGCGGATCCGCAGGGCACCCAGCCGGGTCTTGTCCCGCAGCGCGAACTGCACCACGGCCACGCGCTCGGTATCCTCCAGTGCCCTGCGCAGCAGCATGTAGGCCTTGGGAGACTTGGAGTCCGGCTCCAGGTAATAGCTCTTCTCGAACATGACGGGGTCGAGTTGATCGGACGGCACGAACTGCACCACCTCGATTTCGTGGCTGTTCTCGGCGGGAATGGACTTGAGCTCCTCCTTGGTGAGGATCACCGTCCGGCCGTCGTCCTCGTAGGCCTTCTCAATGTCGGAGTAGTCAACAATCTCGCTGCAGACCTCACAGCGGCGCTGGTAGCGGATCCGGCCGCCGTCGGCATTGTGCACCTGATGGAGGCTGATGTCGTGGTCCTCGGTGGCGCTGTAGACCTTCACCGGGACGTTGACCAGCCCGAACGCGATGGCGCCTTTCCAGATGGCTCTCATGGGACAAGTCAACAGCACACAAGGCCGGAGGTGAAGCCCCATGGCCGGCGGTAAGGAACGCGTGCGGGTCGGCGGCCGCGAACTGACCCTGACCAACCTCGACAAGGTGATGTATCCCGCCACCGGCACCACCAAGGCCGACGTCATCGCCTACTACGCCGCTGTGGCCCCGGTACTGATCCCCGCCGCCAGAAACCGCCCGGCAACCCGAAAAAGGTGGGTGCACGGGGTGGGAACCGAAGACCGGCCCGGCGAGATGTTTTTCCAGAAGAACCTGGACGAGTCAGCCCCGGGGTGGGTGCCGCGCGCCGCCATCACGCACAAGACCACCACCAGCTACTACCCGCTGGTCAATGACCCGGCCACCCTCACCTGGCTGGCGCAGATCGCCTCTCTGGAGATCCACGTGCCGCAGTGGACGGTGGACTCCCACGGCAGCGCCCTGCCTCCCGACCGGCTGGTCCTGGACCTCGATCCCGGGGAGGGCGCAGGGCTGCCCGAATGCGTGGAGGTTGCCAAGCTCGCGCGGACCATCCTGCGCGACGTGGGGCTCGATCCCGTTCCGGTCACCAGCGGAAGCAAGGGGATCCACCTGTATGCCGTCCTGAGCGGGACGCAGACCTCGGATGAGGTGTCAGCCTTCGCCCGTGAACTCGCCCGCGCGCTGGAGGCCGACCACCCGGACCTGGCCGTCAGTGACATGAAGAAGACCCTCAGGACAGGAAAAGTCCTGGTGGACTGGAGCCAGAACAACGCCGCGAAAACCACCATCGTTCCGTATTCGCTCCGCGGGCGCCTGCACCCCACGGTGGCGGCTCCGCGGACCTGGCGGGAATTGAGTTCGCCGTCGCTCAAGCACCTGGACTACGAGGAGGTCATGCGCCGGGTGGCGGCCGGCAAGGACCCCTTCGCCCCGGTCAGTGCGGCCACCGGCCACCCCGGCCCCGCCCACGCCACCTCCGCACCTCCGAAAACCGCGGAGCCGCGGGGCGGCGGGCACGCGGATCCCCGGCTGAACAGGTACCGGTCCTTGCGCGACCAGGGCAAGACGCCGGAGCCGTTCACGGCGGAGGAGCACCACGCGGCAAAAACCGACGGCGTTTCGGCGCAGGCGGGCAAGGAGATCTTTGTCATCCAGGAACACCACGCCAGCCGGCTCCACTACGACTTCCGGCTGGAGCACGAGGGCGTGCTTGTCTCCTGGGCGCTGCCGAAGGGCGTGCCGGAGTCGGGGGACAAGAACCACCTGGCAGTACAGACCGAAGACCACCCCATGGACTACGCCGATTTTGAGGGCGACATTCCCAAGGGCGAGTACGGGGCTGGCAGCGTGGGCATCTGGGACAAGGGGGTCTATGAGCTTGAAAAATGGGTCAACGGAAAGGAAGTCATAGCCACGCTGACGGGCCGTGAGGGCGGCGGACTGGGCGGCACCAGGAGGTTCGCCCTAATCCACACCGGAAAGGGCCATGGCGAGGAGTCGCAATGGCTCATCCATCTGATGGACAGGGTCCCGGGCACGCGGAAAAAACCCGCCGGGACCGATCCGACGGCTGGCGCGGAAGATCCGGCGAGCCCCAAGGAACCGGCCGTCAGCAAGGAACAGGTGGGCCCGGCCCGTACGGCGGCTTCCAGGCCCGCAGCGCCCCGAAAGGACACCCTCCAGGAGGACCCGGCCCCCATGCTCGCCTCCGCAGGCACCCCGGCGGACCTGCACGGCAGCGACTGGCTTTTCGAACTCAAGTGGGACGGGATCCGCGCGCTGGTGGTGGCAGACGGCGATCGGATCAGGCTCCTGAGCCGGAATGGCAACGACATGTCGGCCAGCTATCCCGAATTTACGGACAGGAACTGCTGGCCGCCGCAGGATTTCATCGCAGACGGCGAGATCATCGCCGTCGGGCCTTCCGGCCGGCCCGACTTCGGGCTCCTGCAGGGAAGGATGAAGCTCACCAGGCCGGGCGACGTGAAACGGGCACGCGCCGCCATCCCGGTACGGATGATGCTCTTCGACCTGCTGGCCGACGGCGGCGACGACCTGCGGAGGTTGTCCCTGCGGAAGCGCCGGGAGCGGCTGGCTGGTTTCTTCGAACCCGGCGAGTGTCCAGTGGAACTGTCGGAGACCCTGGACGAGCGGGTGGAACACATCCTGGAAAGCGCCCGAGAGCTGGGACTGGAAGGCGTGATGGCCAAGCGGGCGGACAGCCGCTACGTGAGCGGGCAGCGGACCCACACGTGGCTCAAGCTCAAGATCGAGCAGACCCAGGAAGTGGTGGTGGGCGGCTGGCGTCCGGGCAAGGGCGACCGGTCCAACTCCGTGGGTTCCCTCCTTGTGGGCATACCGGAGGGCGGGACGCTTCGCTATGTGGGCCGCGTGGGAAGCGGCTTCAGCATGCGTGAACTGGAGGAGCTGCGTAAACAGGTGGAGCGGCTGGCGCGGAAGACGTCCCCGTTCGACGACGTTCCGTCGGCGGACGCGGCGGACGCGCGCTGGGTGAACCCCGACCTGGTGGGTGAGGTGACCTTCGGTGAGTGGACCGGGAGCGGCAAGCTCCGCCACCCGGTGTGGCGGGGCTGGCGGCTGGACAAGGAACCGGCGGACGTGGTGATGGAGTCCCCGCACCCCTGACGGACCAGTCCTGCCGCGGCTCTGACGGAAACAGCCTGGCGACACCCGAATATCGGGCGCCGTCAGGCTGTCTTTCGTATTTTCAGCTGGTCAGGACGAGTGCGGCATCTGCGGGCGGCTGGTCCGGTGGACTGCCGTTACCCCAGCGCCCTGGCCAAGCCGGCCGGGGCTTGCGCCGTGTTCCTTGGGGTGGCGCCGTTTGCCGTTGCCATCCGGCCACTGCTTTGCCCCTCCCATTGCCGCGGTAACGGCGAGAGTCTCAGGCGTGGGCAGCGGCGGCCTTTCCATCGATTCCGCCAGGTGCGCAGCGACATCCGGCTTGATGCTGCTTCCGTTATAGGAGTCGGCCATTTGTTCTTCCTTTCCGCGATGAAATGAAGTGTTCCCCATATTTAGATCGGTGGTTCCGCCGTTGTTGGATAGCAAGAGGCCCTGCTCCAGCGAAGAAGCATTGTGAACGCAGAAACCTGAACGGGCGGGTTGATTGCGCGGCGAATGCCGGGCACGGCGGCCACACTATGGCCGCCGCGACGCGTCCACTACTCGAAGATCAGTGTTCCCATGGGTCCACCTTAGGCAGAATCACGCCGTCCGGGAAGAGACCTTCTTAGTCCTCAGCGCCGCTCCGGAACAACCCTTCCCAGACTGCCCTGGACCCCGATTCCCCGATCAGCGCCACGGTGGCCACCGCACCCCCGCAGAGCACCAGGGCGACCACGACGGCGACAATCCCCACGACGCGGGACCCGGCCGTGCCCATGCGCCGCCTCATCCCCGCTGCCTGCCTTCCGCCGTAGCGGAACCACAGCCACTGGGCCAGGGCCACGAGGAACACGCCAACGACCCAGGGCAGGAGCGTCCCGGCGATCTGCATATGGGCAAGGATCCGTGGCGTGGTATCAACGCGGTCCAGCAGCCACGCGCCGGCTGCCATGGTGACCGGCACCAGGACAAGCGCCAACAGGGCAACCAGCGGCGTGACGATCCCCAAACGCCGTCGGGCGGCAGGCCAGAGCAGACTGAGCAGCGTGCAAAGGGCTGCCAGCGGAACGAAGACCACCGTGCAGTGGACGAGCAACACATGCATCGGCAGACCGCTGATCTCGTAGTCCATGGCGAACACCCCTGTCTGGAAGTTATGACCTAACAAGTGAGACGAGCACCGCGGTTGAACGGTTCAATCGGCACCTCTCCGTGGCTGCTACAGGCCGCCCGGCAGAGCTGGCTTCGGCCCGCCCACGGTGGCCGGTTTTGGCGGAAAATCGGGCCCAAAAAGCCCCGTTACAGAAAAAAGTTTGATAACGATCGCCTCTGCCGCAGAAAATCCGCAGGATGGCGGGGTCAGATCGGCCAAAACAAATCTGATTTGGGCCCCGTTTGGACCCCTAAAGCGGGCGATCATACGGCACCCAGCTCTCAAATTCCATGGAAATCCCGTAAAATTGAAGGCCTGCCCGGAGCGGGGCAGCTACAAGTCGCAAGCAAATGACCTCCACAGGAGTTGCCCAAATGCCCACAGACCGAAGCACGACCGACTCTTCAGCAGGCGCCAGGAACGCCAGCGGAACCTACCAGTCCGCACCCCAGGGTGCGAAGAAACCAAAGCTGCTCGCGCGGCGCCGGCTCAAGGTATCCGACGTTAACGTCGTCGACCAGCCCATGCTCAAGAAGGCCCTCGGCGGTACGATCGTGGGCAACACCATGGAGTGGTACGACGTCGGCGTGTTCGGCTACCTCATCACCACCATGGGGCCCGTGTTTCTGCCGGAAGCGGACAAGAGCGTGCAGACGCTGTTCCTCCTGGGCACGTTCGCTGCCACCTTTATCGCCCGCCCGCTCGGCGGCGTCGTCTTCGGCTGGCTTGGCGACAAGGTGGGCCGCCAAAAGGTCCTCGCTGCCACGCTGATGCTGATGGCGGCGAGCACCTTCGCCGTCGGCCTGCTTCCGGGCTACGCGCAGATCGGCATGTGGGCAGCGGCCCTCCTGGTGGTGCTTAAGCTCGTGCAGGGCTTCTCCACCGGCGGTGAATACGCCGGTGCCACCACCTTTGTGAGCGAGTACTCGCCCGACAAGCGCCGGGGCTTCTTCGCCAGCTTCCTGGACATGGGCAGCTACCTCGGCTTCGCCCTGGGTGCCGCGTTGGTGTCCGTGCTGCAGCTAACGCTGGGCCAGGCCGCCATGGAGGACTGGGGCTGGCGCCTGCCTTTCCTGATCGCCGGTCCCCTCGGCCTCATCGCCGTGTACTTCCGAAGCAAGATTGAGGAGTCACCCCAGTTCCAGGCCACCCTGGACGCCCAGGAGGAACTCGCCAAGGATGCTGCCGCCGGTGATAACGCTGCAGCAAAGGGCCCCGTGGGCATCGTCAAGGCCTACTGGCGCTCGATCATCGTGGCCATGGTCCTGGTGGCAGCGGCCAACACCGCCGGCTACGCCCTGACGTCCTACATGCCGACCTACCTCACCGAATCCAAGGGTTACGACCCGGTCCACGGCACGCTGCTGACCATCCCGGTACTCGTGGTCATGAGTCTCTGCATCCCGCTGACCGGCAAGCTCTCCGACCGCATCGGCCGCCGCCCGGTCCTCTGGATCGGCGCCGTCAGCACCGTTGTCCTGGCCGCCCCGGCCTTCATGCTGATCGGCATCGGCAGCATCTGGTCCACGCTGGCCGGCCTGTCCCTGATCGCGTTCCCCGTGACCTTCTACGTTGCGAACCTGGCCTCGGCGCTGCCGGCGCAGTTCCCCACGGCCAGCCGCTACGGCGCCATGGGCATTGCCTACAACTTCTCCGTGGCAATCTTCGGCGGCACCACGCCGTTCATCGTGGACGCCCTCATCAACGCCACCGGCAATGACATGATGCCTGCCTACTACCTGATGGCCACCTCGGCTGTTGGTGCCGTGGCCATCTACTTCCTCAAGGAATCCGCCCAGCGCCCGCTGCCCGGATCCATGCCCAGCGTGGACACCGCGGCGGAGGCCCGCGAACTGGTGGCCACCCAGGATGAGAACCCGTTGCTCGACCTCGACGAACTGCCGTTCGAGACCGTGGATGAACTGCATAAGGAACTCGACGACGAACTGAACAAGGTGCCCGCCGGCACCTGACGTCGGTCCCCGCGCCCGGGTTGAAGGCCCGCGCCGCCCCGCTCCCCTAAAGGAGAAGGGCGGGGCGGGCCTTTGCTCTGCCCAGCCGGGCCCAGCCCTGTTGCCTGCCTCACTTTGTGACGCAGCCCGCGGTGAGATCTTTGCGGCGGTGCTACCTTCATAGGGTGAAAGGGGTCGTGCCGGTGCAGTCTGTAGTGCACCACCTGCGGCAACTGCACAGCCTCGGCCCCGCCAACAACGATCACCTCTCCGCGTGGCGCGTGGCCATCAGCGTGGCCATCCCCTCCCTCGTCCTGCTGCTCCTCGGCCGGCCGGAGCTCACCATCTACGCCGTGTTCGGCGCCCTCACCGGCATGTACGGCCGTTCGGAGCCGCACCAGCTCCGGCTCAAACACCAGCTCCAGGCGGCACTGGTCCTGCTTTCCGGCGTGACCGTGGGCGTGGTCCTGTCCGTCAACGGCCTGCACTCGTGGTGGCTCGTTGGCATCGAAGCCCTCCTGGCGGGCGTGGGTTCCCTTTATTCGGACAAGGTCCATCTCCGGCCCAACGGCCCGTTCTTCGGGATCCTCGCCCTGGGCGCTTGCGCCTCCGTTCCCGCCGCCGTGCCCTGGTATGTTGCCCTTCTCATCGCTGCCGGCTCCGCCGCCTTCTCGCTGCTGGTGGGCTTCGGCGGCTGGGTCCGCGGCAGGGCCTGGCGCCGCGGCGCGGCGCGGCCGTCCGCCCGGCTGCGGGGAGCCATCCGCCGCCGGGCCGCCCTTCACGCTTCCCGCTACGTGCTGGCTGTGGGTGCCGCCGGCACCATCGGCGTCCTGACCGGTAGCGGCCACCCGCACTGGGCGATGGCGGCCGCCGCGGTCCCGCTGGCCGGCGCCGACCTGCCCAGCAGCGTCCACCGCGGCATCCACAGGATCATGGGGACGTTCCTCGGGCTGGTGGTGGTCGCCGTCGTACTTCTGCCCGGGCCATGGGCTCCGCTGCACTTTTTCCCGGGAGCCGAGGCCGCGGTGCTGGCGCTGCTGGTGATCGTTTTCCAGTTCGGCACGGAGCTGTTCATGACCCGGCACTACGGGCTGGCGATGGTCTGGTTCACTCCGGTGATCCTGCTGATGACCCAGCTGGCAGCGCCGGCCGACCCCCAGGTACTCATCGTCGAACGCGCCGTCGAAACGGTGGTGGGAGCCGGCGTCGGAATTCTCGTCGTGGTGCTTATCCGCTCGCGCCGGAACCGGCTCCCGGCACCTGCGGCCGGCGCGGCGGCCCGGCCATGAACCTGTCCGGCACCATCCGGGCGGCGGCCGCCAGCACCTTGTAGCGCTTGGTGGGGATGGAGACGGCCTTCCCGCGCTCATTGTCAGCCAGCCCTTCGCGGACCACGCGCCCCGGCCGCAGCCACGTCCAGCCCGGGGCCACGGACTTGTCCATCCCCATCCGGTCGTGGAACTCGGTGTGGACAAACCCGGGGCAGACGGCGGTGACCTTCACACCCCGGGGTGAGTAGGCGAGGTTCGCCCACCGGCTGAAGCTGAGCAGCCACGCCTTAGCCGCCGAGTACGAGCCGCGGGGAAGGAAAGCCGCCACGCTGGCCACGTTAATGATCCGGCCGGAGCCGCGCGCCAGCATGCCCTGGAGGGCGGCATGGCTGAGTTCCATGGCCGTCTGCACGTGCAGCTTCAGGTGCTTCCTCTCGTCCTCGATCGGGTTCTCGTCGAAGTTATGCAGCAGCCCGATCCCGGCGTTGTTTACCAGCATGTCCACCGGCCGTGAGGGGTCGGAAAGGCGTCCGACGACGGCGGCCACGCCGCCGTCGTCGGTCAGGTCCGCGGTCAGCACCTCAGCCGTGGTTCCGTACCGCCGCTGCAGCTCGTCCGCTGTGGCCTGGAGCCGTGCCGTGTCACGTGCCACGAGCACGAGGTTGTGCCCCTGTTCGGCAAGCTGGCGGGCAAATTCGGCGCCCAGTCCCGCGGTGGCGCCGGTGATGAGGGCTGTGGGTCTGGCGGTGTTGGTCATGCCAACAGCCTAAGCCCGCGGCACTGCTGAATTCAGCCCCGCGGTCCATGCCGGCCGTCAGGCGAATTTGGCCAGCGGATTCGCGAGCCTTCCCGCCTTCTGCAGGCCGCCGGACGGGTCGGCCAGGTCCAGCATCTGCTGGTTGTTGCGCAGCTGCAGCCGGTTCAGGCAGGACAGCTCGAAATCCGGTGCGAACAGATCGTGGCGGGCAAACTGCTCCGCGAGTTCCGGGTGCTCGGCCTGGTAGCTGCGCACGGCTTCCGCCGCGGTGCGCCAAAATTCCCCGCCGCTGAGCACGCCGTCTTCCTCCAGGAGGGCGGCAACGAAACGGAAGATGCAGTCAAACACATCGGTGAAGATGGACAGGACCTTGTCGCCGTCCGGAATGTCCGCCTTGATCCTTGACACCGCTTCGGGCAGGTCGAGCCGGTCCCCCATCACCACAATCTCCTCGGCGATGTCCTTCATGACGGCGCGGACCGGCACGCCGTTCTCGAGGACCAGGATCACGTTCTCACCGTGGGGCATGAACGCGAGCTCGTAGCGGTACAGGCAGTGCACCAGCGGCACGAGGTACGCCTCGAAATACTGCCGCAGCCACGCACCCGGCTCCAGCCCGGACTGCTCGATCAGCGCGGACACCATGGGTTTGCCGGCGGCGTCGACGTGCAGGAGCGAGGCCATTGTGGCGAGCTGCTGCCCGTCCTTGAGCAACGGCAGGGGGCTCTCCCGCCACAGGGCTGAAAGCATCTTGCGGTACGGCGAGCCCTTCGCAGCGGCAGCCTCGTAGTAGCCGTTGTGGTAGCCGATGGCCGCCACTTCGCGGATCATGGCGAGCCCGCGGCCCTGCAGTGCCCCGTCGCCGTCGATCAGGTCCCGGAGCCAGTCATTGATCGCCGGGGTCGCTTTCATGTACTGCGGCGACAGCCCGCGCATGAACCCCATGTTGAGGACGGACATGGCAGTCTTCACGTAAGTCTTCTGCGGTGCGGCGGTGTTGAAGAAGGTACGGATGGACTGCTGGGCCTGGTAGCTGTCGGCCCCGATGCCGAGGTGGACGATGTGCCGCTGGGCGATCTCGGCCCCGAACGTGACCGTCAGCTTGTTCTCCCACTGCCACGGATGCACCGGCATCAGGAGGTACTGGTCAGGGTCCAGTCCAAGGGCACCGAGCTCGGCGCCAAAGAAGGCCAGGGCGCCTGCCCCCAGTTCGGCTTCCAGATGGGCGGCGTACTCCAGCCCCTCGCTGGACGTGAAGACCGCCTTGCTGCGGTGCACCGCAATCCATTCCAGCTGCACCGGGGCTCCTGCCTCCGGGGCGAAGGCACGGTAGTCAGAGATGCCGAAGCCCAGCCGGCCGTTGTTGGCCACGAAGCACGGGTGCCCCTCGGTCATGCTGCGTTCGATCGTCTGGAAGTCGGTGGCCACGTCCGCTCCGCGCGTCACACCGGCTGCCAGTTCGGCCGAGGACGGCTGGCCCACCCACTGTTTGTAGGCATGGCTCGAGAGGGTGCTGCTGATCTCCTCAAGGTAGACGGGGAGCATTTCCTGGCGGATGCCCAGGGTGCCGGAGAACTCGGTGATGAAGGTGAGCGCGTCCAGCGGGGCGTCCTGCCCGTCGCGGCAGCAGGTAATGGAAGCCGCTTCGATGGACCAGTGGTCCAGCTGCAGGACCCGGGCGGAGAAGCGGTATTCGGCGGTGCCGTCGTCGCTTCGGACCCGGTACCCGCCGCCGCTGCCGCCAACCGGTTCCGGAACGAGGATCCGCTCGTGCGAGAACTCGGCGAGCGCCTTGCGGACCAGGTGCCGGTTGGCAGCGGCCCAGCGTTCCGGCGCGAGGTGGGTGGCCGCATTGCCTGCGGTTACGGCAGATTCAAATTCAAGGGTGGTCACAGTGATGCTCCCTGGATGGTCGGTTTTGACGAACGGGCGGCGCGGGCGGCGTGGAACGCTTCGCGCGTACAGAAGCTGAGGAGGGCCTGTTTGTCCGGAAGGTTCACCTCACCGGCAGGCTCAAAGCCCAACCGCGCGTTGAGCACGTGGATCTTGGTGTTGCGGGCGTCGGGCTCCACCACCACGCGCTCCACACCGGGCTTTTGGAAGAGCCGCTCCAGGACCGACTCCATGACGTCGGCAGTGAACCCGTTGCGGGGCGTCGCCTGCGGCGGAGCCACCAGCAGGTGCATGCCGATATCGCCCGGCTGGACGGCATAGACACTGTTGAGCGGCGAGGACTCCGGCAGGTACTCCTCCATCAGGAAGGCGGGAACGCCGTCGTCGATCCCCAGCAGCGCATGGTGGTGGCCGCTGGACTGGATCCTGGCATATTCCCCCACGACGTCCTCGACGGTCGCGTTCAGCATCCCCCAGAAGGAGGCGTACGGGCGGGTGACCCAGCTGTGGAGGAGCGGCGCGTCGGCCTGCGGATCGAGGCAGCGGAATGTAAAGCTCATACGGGCACCTCCGCCGCGGTTACTCCGGCCGGCACAGCCACGTCCGCCGGCACGGGCGACGGAAGCACCGCAGAAGGAGCGCCGAACTCCTGGAAGGCAATGCTTCGCTCCACGGGATAGACCTCGCGGCCCAGGATCTCGCGGAGGATGCAGGAGTTGCGGTAGGCGGCCATGCCGAGGTCCGGCGTGACGAAGCCGTGGGTGTGGAGTTCGGCGTTCTGCACGAAGATTTCGCCTGGTTCGACGCCGGTGCTGTAGTTGCGCTGCACGGCGAACCTTCCGGCGCTGTCCCGTGCAATGCGGTTCTGCACGCCGCCCAGGAACTTTGGCTCGCGGTAAACGTAGCCGGTGGCGAGGACAACCGCCTCTGTCTCCAGCGAGTAGTCCGCGCCCTGTTCCTCATGCCGCAGCTGCAGGGTGTGCGAACCTGCGGCAGGATCCCACGACGCGCCGGTGAGCGCCGAGTGTGTCAGCAGCCGGGTGTCCACCATGCCGGAGAGGCTCTTGGTGTACAGGAGGTCGTAGATCGCGTCGATGAGCTCGGAGTTGATGCCTTTGTAGAGGTTCTTCTGGTTCTTGATGAGTGAGTCACGCCGGTCCTGCGGGAGCCCGTGGAAATAGTCAACGTACTCCGGCGAAGTCATCTCCAGCGTGAGCTTGGTGTACTCCAGCGGAAAGTACCGGCCGGAGCGGGTGACCCAGTTCAGCTGGTACCCATGCACATCGATGTCCTGAAGCAACTCGTAATAGATCTCCGCCGCGCTCTGTCCGCTGCCGACGATGGTGATGCTCCGTTGCTTCTGCAGCTCGTCCTTCCGCGCCAGGTACTCCGCGTTGTGCAGGACCAGCCCGCCGGCCCCCAGGATCCCGCGGCACGCGTCCGGGACATAGGGCGATGTTCCGGTGCCAAGCACCAGCCGGCGTGCGCGAAGCACCTCCGGCCCTGCCTGGCCCTCCACCGAAAGCGTGTACACGCCGTCGTCGTACGTCACGTCGGTGACGTCCGTGCCAAACCGGACCGACGGCAGCTGGCCGGCCACCCACTGGCAGTACTGGTTGTACTCGGCACGCAGCGGGTAGAAGTTTTCGCGGATGTAGAAGCGATAGAGGCGCCCGGTCTGCTTGAGGAAGTTCAGGAACGAGTGGGGGGACGTCGGATCCGCCAGGGTCACCAGGTCCGCCATGAACGGCACCTGCAGGTGGGCGGGCTCCAGCATCATGCCGGGGTGCCAGTCGAACGATTCGCGGCGCTCGAGGAACACGCCGTCCAGGCCTTCGATCGGTTCGCTCAGGGCGGCGAGACCAAGGTTGAAAGGCCCGACGCCGACGCCGGCGAAGTCGTAAACGCGGCCTGTGTTTGAGGTACTGCTCATGCGTGTGCCTCGGTCCGTGCGGCCGGGCCGGCGGCAAGCAGTCTTTCGCCCGAGCTCCGCAGCAGGTCGATGATCCCGCGGATGTCCTCCAGCGTTGCCTCGGCGTTGAGGAGCGTGAACTTCAGGTAGTGGCGTCCGGCCACCCTCGTACCCGCCACCACAGCCTGGCCCGACGCGAACACGGCCGAGCGGATGGCCGGATTCAGCTCATCGGCGGCGTCCTCCGGCAGCCGCGTTCCATTTGCCAGGACAGGCCGGTACCGGAATACCAGCGTGCTCAGCTGCGGCTCGGCCGCGAGCTCGAAGTCGTCGTCCGCCGCGAGAACCGAGCCCACGCGGGCAGCCAGGTCGATTGCTTCGTCGAGCAGCGCACCCACGGCGTCGGCGCCCATGATGCGGAGGGTCAGCCACAGCTTGAGGGCGTCAAAGCGGCGTGTGGTCTGGATGCTCTTGTCCACCTGGTTGGGGATCTCGGCGCGCGCCGCAGTTTCCGGGTTCAGGTAGTCGGCGTAGTAGGTGACATGGCGCATCATTGCACCCTCGCGCACCAGCAGCGCACTGGAACTGACGGGTTGGAAGAAGGTCTTGTGGTAGTCCACCGTGACGGAGTCCGCCAGCCGGATGCCGTCCAGAAGGTGGCGGTGGCGGTTCGAGACCATCAGCCCGCCACCATACGCGGCATCAACGTGGAACCATGCGCCATAGGCGCCGGCGAGGGCGGCCAGTTCGGCCAGCGGATCCACGGCGCCGAAGTCAGTAGTCCCGGCCGTCCCCACAACCGCCATGGGAATCAGGCCGCCGTCGGAGGCCGTGGCCAGCGCGCTGGCGAGGGATGCCGGATCCATCCGGTGGTCCGCCGTGCAGGCTACGGACACGACGGCGTCGAACCCCAGCCCCAGCATGGAGGCCGACTTCTGGATACTGAAGTGGCTGTCCACCGAGGTGAAGATCCGCAGCTTCTCAAGCAGCAGCGGAAGACGCAGTCCCCCGTTCGCCGGATCCTGCCGCAGCCGGGCCACTGCGTGATTGCGGGCAATGAGCAGCGCCTGCAGGTTGGACTGACTGCCGCCGGACGTGAACACGCCGTCGGCCGTGTTGCCCAGGCCGAGGCGCTCTGCCGTCCAATCGATAAGGCGGCGCTCGATCATCGTCGCGCCTGCACTCTGGTCCCACGTGTCCATCGAGGAGTTCACGGCCGAGAGCACCGCCTCCCCCACGAGGGCGGGAATGACCACCGGGCAGTTCAGGTGGGCGGCATACTTCGCGTCATGGAAGTACACGGCGTCGCGCAGGTAGGTGTGCTGCAGTTCCTCGAGGGCGGCCGCCGTGTCCGGCAGCGGCCGGTCGAGGTCCACTGCCGCCACGCGGGCCTTCATCTCGGCCGGGCCGACGCCGGTGAACGGCTGCGAGGTGCGCTCGAGTTTGGTGGCCACGGCGTTGACGCCCTGCAGGACCTGGGCCACGTAGCGCGGGGCATTCCGGGCGTTGAACAGCTGGTTGCTGGCGGCGAGGGCGAGTTCCACGCCAGACCCGAAGTCCAGGCCGGACGGGTCCTGGGCGACCTGGTCCTGGGCGACCGGGTCCTGGGCAGACGTTCTTTGGGCGCGGGGACCGGCTCCGGCATCGAAGTCCACGAGTGGTTCATCCACGTCAGGCAGCAGCGTCATAGGTCATCCTTTTGTCGGCGTGATGTGAGACCGGCACCCGCCATGGGCGCCAAGCAAGGTAAGCCTTACTTAGGCGCACCTTTTAGTCAAACTTTCATGATCTAATTCGCTTTAACCGCGGAATCCGGAGGATCTTCGGCGTCACCCGTTGTCATTGACTTTCGCAAGGACGCGGAAAACCTCATAATGTCCGCCCGCGACAGGGTCAGTCAGGCGGGGTAGAGTTTCTGGCACAGCGATTTCTGGCACGGGGCTTCAGCCGCAGCAGGAAGCAGGGGGACATGTCCGGCAGTGAGCATGATCCGATCAATTTTCGGGAAGTGGATTCGCACGGAAATCCCACAGGATATGGGCGCATGCCGCCTGCCGGCGGCAGCCGCATCGGCCCATCGGTGGCCGGCCAGGGCGGGCCAGGATTTGGGCAGCCGGAATTCAGCCCGGCTGGCAGCGGGCAGCCGGGCTTCGGGCCGGAACAACCGGGGCAACTGCACGCTGGGCAGCCAACCGACGGGCAGCCAACTGTCGGGTTCGAGCAACCAGGGTTTGCGCCGTACGAGACGGCAGACTTCGGGCAGCGGAGCCCCCTGTCCGTGAACCCATTCATCGTTGCGCTGTGGGTGCTCGAGGCGATTCTGCTGGTGTCGCCGTTCGGCGTCTTCACACTTGCGCAGGAGTCCCTGAACTCCGGCACCGAACCGCAGGTCATGCCCGTGAGCTACATGTGGATCACGTTCGCGCCGCAGATGCTGTTCGCCGGGCTGGTCGGAGCCCTCGGCCTGCTTTTCTGGCACGCAGCGCAATGGCAACGGAACCGCGCTAAGCAGCCCCCGCCGTCGTAATCCCCACCAAGCGCGAACGAACACTTAAGCCCCACGCGCCAGCCCAGCCCGCCTACCCGGCGGGTACTTCGCTGTCCACTGGATCCTCCGGGGCAGCGCCGGCCGGGCGGGACGGCCCGGCCTCGGCCAGACGGCGCAGCCGGAGTTCCGCGGTGACTTGGACATACCAGAAGGGGGCGCCGAAAGCAGGGCTGGGCGTATCCAAATGCCGGTACAGCCCGTCCGCCAGCCGGGCCAACTCCGCGTCCGGGACTGCCGCGAGGGTTGCAGCAGGATCCACGGCAGCATTCAGGCATCCGTCCAGGAGGCGGAGCACTTCTTCGTCCGTCATGGCAGCGTCAGTCAAGGAACCGTCAGTCAAGGCACCGTCAGTCATCGCCCGCCCCCGTGGGGATCAGACACATCGGTTCACGGAAATCCGGAGTGATGCGCCGGCGATACTCAACCCGCACCGGCACACGCAGTTTTTGATTCAAAGAGATCCCTAAAAAGAGAGTCCAAAGGCCAACTGCATAGCCCTGCCCGATCGTACGGAAATGTCCCCGCGGCCACAAGTATCGCGGGCACAAGTATCGCGGGGTCACGGCACGGGACCCCGGAGGCGGCGTCAGGTGCCGAGCAGCTTGGGCGCGGCCGCCTCGGGCCAGTCAATGCACTGCGTGTACACCTCGTGTTTGCGCAGGTAGCGGGCGGTAAACGGGCAATGCGGAATGATCCGTTTGCCCGACGCCACAACATCGTCGAGCGCGAAGTGGATGAGAACCTTAGCCAGGCCATGGCCCTGGAACTGCTCGGACGTCTCCGTGTGGATGAAATCCACATGGCCGGGCTTGTCTACGAACCTGACTTCCACCGCCAGCTTTCCGCCAACGTGCAATTCGTAGCGGTGGAGCGCATCGTTCCGGAAGGTGGTGACGTCCGGGGTGAAATGGTCCTCGGTGGCTGCCGTGTTCTCCGTCATGGTTCGACATTGGCACTTAATGGCTGTGCTGGCAATGGCCGCGTGCCGGGTGCGGGAACACGGCCCAGCAACAGCACGGCCAGTGCAAAGCAGGCGGCGCCGCCGCCCAGCAGTCCCAGCGTCAGGCCATTGACGGCGGCGTCAGCCACCGGAACAAAAACGACGACGGCGGCGGTCACCACGGCGGCCGGTGCCCGGCCCCGGGAGTGTAGGGCCGGCGTCGGCCGTTCCTCCAGCCGCCCGAACACGAGAACCGCGGGCAGCAGGAGGAGGACCACGCCCAGGAAAACGAGCGGGCGCGACCACCACCATTCTGCGGTGCCCGAAGCCGGTTGGGGAAAGTCCGTCAGCAGGAGCAGACCGGTCATGGCCGCCAGCAGCGGCAGGTGCCAGAGGTAGACCGTCATGGCGTGGCGGCCGGCAACGGCCACAACCGCGCTTATCCAGCGCACGGCGGCGAGTGCGTTCAGCAACGGCCGGCCGAGCTGCAGTACCGCCGCCTGTGAGACGCCGAGCAGGACCAGGCTGAGGTTGGGCGGATTCAGGTTCACCAGCATGTTGTCCCGGTACAGGCCCAGCACCACCAGGACAACCATGAGCAGGTTACTGGCGGCGATCAGCCCCACCAGCCGGGACCTGCTCCACCGGTCCAGCCAGCCGTCCGCCAGAAAGAACCCGAGTTGCTGCACCGCGCACCAGACGAACACCATGTTGATGTAGGCGAACGTCGGGAAGGCGCCGCGGAGGCAGTCCACTGTCACCACGAGCGCCACCAGCCCCAGGAGCGTCAGCCACGGGGCACGCCGGTGCAGCGTCACCAGGAGCGGAATGTTCAGCTGGGCCGCCAGATAGGCAGCCAGGAACCACAGCGGCATCCCGGCCCCGCTGGCCAGCAGCTGCACCACCTGCGGATCCACACCGGCCAGCAGCGCGCCCCACAGGCCGACGAACATTGCCGCCAGCAGGGCCGCCGCGGGGCGGACCAGCCGCAGCAGCCGGGACTGGACGAACTCAAAGCCGCTGCCCCCGCGCGTCTGCATGCGCCGCCAGGACTGGGCCCCGGTGATGCCCCCGGCCACGAAGAACAGCGGCATCACCATGAAGATCCAAATGACCGGCTCGAACCAGTCCTGCTCGGCCAGGGTGTTTTCTGTCGTGACAGTGCCGTCGGGGTGCAGCACCGGGCTGGTCATCATGCAGTGCGCCACCACCACAAGGACGAGGCAGCCAAAGCGTGCGAGATCGATAGCCAGGTCGCGGGCGGGCACGGCAACGTCTGCCCCCGGCTCCGGCTCCGTGGAATTCTTCATGGCGCCCCCACCACTGGAACTCGCTTACATCATTGTGCTTTCCATTGTGCGCCAACCTGCCCCACATGTGGGCGCCTGCTCCACAAGTCGGCGCCGGAGTTTTTGTCCACGTATTGGCCTCTAAAGGCCCCCGAACTCTCGATACGTGGACAAAAACTCCATCGTCAGCCCCATCGTCAGCGGCTGAGGATCGCCAGCGTGCTCGTGCCGAAGTCCTTCGCGGTGGTGTTCCAGCGGGCCAGGAGTCCCTGCAGGTTCTCACCATCGGCCCGGTGCGCGGGAAGCTGTTCCTCGAGTGTGGCGAGGACGCCCGTACGGAGTTCGGTGTTGAAGTTGACCTTGCCTACGTTCATGGCCGGCGCCTTGGCCAGGTCGTCCGCCGGAATGCCGGAAGCGCCATGGAGCACCAGCGGGATGTGTGTCCGGACGGCGATGTCCTGCAGGACATCCCAGCGCAGCCGCGGCTCGCCTTTGTACTTCCCGTGGACATTGCCTACGGCCACCGCGAGCAGCTGTGCGCCCGTCCGTGCCACGAAGTCCTCCACCTGGGCGGAGTCGGTAAGCCCGGCGACCTCGTTGCCCCCGGCGTCCCCTTCGGCGCCGAAGGCCCTGTCCTCATCGCCGGCCAGGCCGCCGAGTTCGGCCTCCAGCACCACACCGGCATGCCCCTTGGCCTCAAGCGCGGAGCGCACCGCACACACCAGCGCGACGTTCTCTTCGTAGGGCAGCGCCGAGCCGTCTGCCAGGACGGAGTCCGCGCCTGCCTCGACGGCGGCAATGATGACCTCAAGATCGGAGGCGTGGTCGAGCTGCACAGCAACCGGCACGGACGCGGCGTCGGCCAGTCCCCGGAGCGCGGAGATGAGCCGCAGTCCGTTGGCGGTGCCGGCGGTCTTGGGCGCCACCAGCAGGATGACGCCGCGCTGTGCCTCCTCCGCTGCGCTCACTACCGCCAGTGCCGTGGTGAAGTCGTAGCACGTAAACGCCGGCCCGGCCGACCCCCGCTTGAGTGCGGAGACCACCAGCTCATCGAGTTGCGCCCGCATCAGCCTTCCCCGGCGGTGCGCTTGGTGGGGGCAACCACCTTGATGACGGCAGAGTCGTCGGCGGCTGCCAGCCCATGGGCCTGGCCCAGCAGGTACAGCTGCTCGGCGGCGGCGGCAACGGGCGTCGCCAGGCCAGCACTGCGCGTGGCCTTGCCCACGATGCCCATGTCCTTGACGAAGATGTCCAGGCGGCTAAGCACCTCGGCGCCCTCCTCGGTGTAGGCCTCCAGGATGCGCGGTCCGCGGTTGGACAGCATGAAGGAGCCCGCGGCACCCGCCTCGAGGGCGGCCAGGGTCTTCGCCTGGTCCAGGCCCAGCGCGTCGGCCAGCGCCATGGCCTCGGCGGCTGCCGCGATGTGGATGCCGCACAGCAGCTGGTTGACGGTCTTCAGGGCCTGGCCGTCGCCTGGCTTGTCGCCCACGACAGTCAACGTGGAGGCGAGCAGCTCCAGGACCGGACGTGCCGACTCCAGCGCCTTGGGTTCGGCTCCGACGACGATCAGCAGGTCGCCTTCGCCGGCACGCTTTGGCCCGCCGGACAGCGGGGCGTCCACGAGCCCGACGCCGAATTCCGCCAGGCGGGCGACAGCGGCCGGAATGGCCTCCGTGCCCACGGTGCTGGTCAGGATGACGACGGCGCCCGGCTTCAGCACGGAGGCCACCCCGTTCTCCCCGAACAGGACGTCGTCGAGCTGTTCGCTGTTGCGCACGGCGAGCAGCAGGGCGTCAGTGTCCTGGGCGGCGTCCCGGGCGGAAGCGAAGGTCTGCACGCCGGCTTCTTCGGCGAGGCGCAGGCGCGGTTCGGCGATGTCGAAACCGTGGACGGTCAGCTGGCTGGCGAGGCGGGTGGCCATGGGCAGTCCCATGGCGCCCAGTCCGAGGACGGTGACTGTGTAATTCGAGGTCATAGTGTGCTCTCCGTTGAAAAGTCTAGAAAGTGTTGCTGAGCTTGCTGGTGACCTGGGCGAGCGACTCGTCATCGCCCACGTTGCCGGCAAAGACGATGTACGGGATCCCCTTGGCGGGACCGTCGACCGGCTCCCAGAGGCTCACGATGCCGGGCAACATGGGTCCGCGGACGATCGCGTGCCGGATCTCCAAGCCGTGCGCGGCAACGTCCGAGGACGTAATGCCACCCTTGGCGATGACGAACCGCGGCGGGAAGGTCTTCAGCGTCCGGTTCACTACGGCGACGACGGCGGCAGACACGGTGCGCGCGATCCGCAGGCTGTCGGCCGGGTCGTCGGTCTTGATGAGCAGGCGGCTCGTGTGGACGATGACGTCGCCGCTGCGCAAGGCCGCCACGACGGCGTCGACGGTCTGCTCGAGGTAGGCGGGTGCATCCTCGTCCAGCAGCTTTTCGACGTCGATCTCCACAATGCGTGCACGGCTGTGCCGGTCGGTGAGCACCTTGAGCTGCCGGGTGGTCACGCCCACGTGGGAGCCCACGACGATCAGGCCGCCGGCTTCGGACGGGGTGTTGCCCGCGTAGGCCTCCTCGCCGCTGAGCTCAGGCCGAATGTCCTGGCCGATCCGGGCGCGCATGAACGGTGGGCCAACCCGGTACAGCAACTTCTTGCCACGGCGCTCGGCCTCCTCCAGCCCCAGAGCCAAGGCCCGCATGTCGTTTTCCGTGACGATGTCCACCACAATGGGCGTGGACTGCGTGGCCGGCTCGATGACGTCGGCGATGGCCTTGGCCGAGACCTCAGCCTGCCCGGTGGCGGCGCCGGCGCGGATGATGTTCAGATCCAGCACGATCACGGAGTCTGCGGCAAACCGCCCCTGCGACTTTTCTTCCACGTACTTGGCCATCTCGGAGTTGGCGAAGCCGAAGGTGGCGTCCTTGGCGAATTCCGTCTCGGCAACGGGGGTCAGCTGGCCGGCCTCCGGGCCGCGGGTGTAGTGCACGCCGCCAATGGTGATGCGGCCGGCGTCGGGAAATGCGGGAACCATCACAACGCCGTCGGTGGCCTCGCCGCTTTCGGCTGCCACCGTGGCGGCAATGACGTCCGGTTCCAGGGGGAAGTGCCCGCGGAGGGTAGAGTCGCTGCGGCTAACAAAACCCAGGTTGATGTCCCCTTCGCCGTCGCGGGCAGCGGCCAGGGCGTTACGCACCACCTCTTCATTGCGGGCGGCCGCTTCTTCGGGGTCGAGGCTGCGGGTGTTCGTCAGCACGTACACGGCCGGTTTACCCTGATGGAGAGCCCACTGGAAGTCCTCGACTTCCCAGCGGGTGAGCACAGGCAAGTCCGCAACAGACTGCGTGCCGGTGGGGTCGTCGTCGAGCACCACGAGGACGCGGGGGGATGTGGCGGCCGTAGCGGCAACAGCGTCTGCGACCTGCCGGGCAGGGATCTGGAGCTCGGCGGGAAAGGCGGCCAGAACGTCGGATTCGAGGGGCACTGTGCACTCCGTTGTGTCGAAACTGTCTTACGGACATTTGTCAGATGTCAGACATCTGTTCTTTGGTGCTAGTGTGGCATAACGCACAGCACGTGCGCAAGTACACTTTTTGGCAGATATCCCGAGCCGTAAAAGGCCGCACACGCTGAACGGAAAAAATGGCACGCAAATCACTGGTGGGCGTCGTCGCCGACGAACTCCTTGACCGCATTATCTCCGGCGAGTTTCCGCCGGGCAGCAGCGTGCCGGGAGAACTGGAACTCAGCGCACGGCACGACGTCAGCCGCATGACAGTTCGGGAGGCGATGAAGACCCTTGAGGCGCAGCGCATCCTGAGTGTGGAACGGGGCCGCGGGACGTTCGTGAATCCACTCAACCGGTGGTCGTCCCTTGAGGCAGTGCTGCGGGCCGCATCCGAGGGGCAGAACGGCCCGGCCGCCGCGGTCCAGCTGATCGAGCTACGGCGGATGCTAGAAACGGGCGCCTGCGAGCTGGCGGCCCACCGAATCACCGACGCCGAGCTCGAGGGCCTTCGGGACTGCGTGGCGGACATGCGGAAGGCGCACCAGGGAAACGACGTGGCAAGCTTTGTTGCCGCCGACCTGGCTTTCCACGATCAGATTCTGCACGCGTCCGAGAACGTGTTCGTGGCAGTCCTCTTCGAGCCGCTGCACCGCGTTCTGGAGAAGGGACGGACCGAAACCTCGAAGGTGCCTGACATCCAGGAGCATGCGATCGGGCACCACCAGAACATTTACGAGGCCCTGGCTGCCCGCGATCCGCAGCAGGCACGCAATGCCATGGACGCCCACATGCAGCAGACCCTCGACGACCTCAGAAGCTACGTGCTGGAAGGCTAGTCCCAAGGCGTCCCGTCCGATACTCTGCAGGAACGGCCCGCAGCCGGGTATCGGTGGCGATCACGAGGAGCGAAGTTGTCTAATAACACCTACAGCATTTCTGAAATTGTCGGAACCTCGACCGAAGGCGTCGATGCGGCCGTCCGCAACGGTATTTCCGACGCCGCGAAGACCCTGCGCAACCTGGACTGGTTCGAAGTCAAGGAAATCCGTGGCCACCTCGAGAACGGGCAGGTGGCGGACTGGCAGGTCACTCTCAAGCTCGGATTCCGCCTGGAGCGGGACTAGATCGCACCGTGATCTCACGCGCGCGCCGGCGGGACTGACCGCGCGTTGGCAGATTAACTAGGGCGGTGCCGGCTTTCATTCAGCCGGCACCGCCCTACTTGCTTAATCCTGGCCGGTAGCACTCCGGCGCCACACGGTGGCGATCCCGCGGAATGCCGGAAATACCTGTCCTTCAAAGAAAGCGTGCGCCTCGTCCGGCGAGTCGGCGGGGGCCCACAGTCCCGACGCCGGGCAATGGGTTCCAGTCGAGGCGGAGGGTGTGTGGCGTTCCCGAAGCAGTGCGATGCGTTTCATCGTTGAAGGTCATCCTTGGGTCGGAGGGCTGGGAGAAGTTCTCCTCCAAGGCTAGGAAACGCGCCACACCGGCCCAATGGACGAATGGATAGAATCCGGCCGTCCGGCTGGGCATCAGCACAGGGCCGCCTAAGCGTGGCCTCAGGTGCTACCGGGCGGGCGGGCGCTGGGGATCCTCCAGCGCCGGCTCATCAGGTTCGCCGTCCGGACCCGTGGGCGGTCCCGGGTTGTCCTGGTGCGGAACTGCGGGTTCCTCTTGGGGCGGGTCCTGATTAGGGTCGAAGGGGAATCCTTCGGGCGTACCGTCCTTCGGCTGGTCCGTCGGGTTCTGCTCCGGATCGGCGGGCGTTTCGCTCATGGTCTGGATCCTTAGCTGTTGGAAGGGCCGGGATTATTGTCCTGCCAGGCCACTCCAAGGATTACCAGCGCCGGCATAGTTAGTCCAGAGCACCCAGCCCTTGAGCGACCCTCCTTGATTAGTCCGGGCGTGCCGCCAGTTCACCGGGCGCCGTCAGTTCACCAGTTCGGTGCTGGAATGCCGGCCGGTCCACTTGCGGTGGCTTTGCTCCAGTTCGACGACGTCCCGGCCAAACGAGGCCACCAGGGCCACGAGCGCCAGAAAAACCGCGGCCATGCTGATTCCACCGGGCACCCCCGGCGTCAGTGCTAACAGCAAGGCGAAGGGCTGGAAGGCGCCAATGACCTTTCGCAGTCTCTTAATAGGCAGCGTGCGTTTCAGTTGAGGCCGGAACCACCCGGCCGCGACGAACGCGTACCACATGAGCCCGATAGACAGCACCCAGGGGCCGGTGATGGGCACAGCTGCGCACGCCAGCACAAGGACCAGCGCTGCATCGGTCTGGACGTCCAGCCGGCCTCCCGCCGGGCTCACACAGGCAAATCGGCGCGCAACGGCCCCGTCCACCGCGTCAAGAAGAAAAGCTGCCGCACCCAGCACGACCACCTGCATGCCGGGCCCAGTCCCACCGAACATCGCCGGGACCGTTGCCGCCGCGCAGCACGCCACCAAGACAGCCCGAGTCAGGGTAACGCGGTCCGCAGCCGTGGTCAGCCGGGGCTTGCGGTTGAGGATGGAAGCCGCAGCATTTCCCATCACCGCCAACCCGGCAGCTATGGCGGCAAGGAAGTACGTTGCTCCAGCCCCTGCAACGGTCAGGATCCAGCCCCCGGACACAAGGAAACCAGCCATGGCAACGCCTACGTCCACCAAAGCGCGCCTACCGAGCAAGACCTGCATATGCCTCCTTGCGCTCATCGTAACAACAGGCTGCGCACGAGCATTCGCGGGCTGACCTCGGAAGACAGCAAAAACGTGCCGTTAGGGCAGCAAACGGGGTCTGGGCAAACTGCCACCGATAGGAAAGACTCTTCCGCATGGCACTCGCACCAGTCATCGAACTGAACGACGGCAACCGGATACCTCAGATCGGCCTTGGCACTTGGCCGCTGAACGACCGGGAGGTGCGTGACGCCGTCGTACGGGCTGCGGAAGCCGGGTACCGGCATATCGATACGGCCGTGCGCTACGGGAACGAGTCCGGCGTCGGTTCCGGAATCCGTGCCAGCGGCCTGGACCGGGCGGAGTTCTTCATCACCACTAAGCTGGACGGCGAATTCCAAGGTGAAGATCTGGCCGCGGCCGGCCTTGAAGGGTCCCTGAGGCGCCTGAACCTGGATTATGTGGACCTGCTGCTGATCCACTGGCCGCTCCCCCGCCGCGGAGAATTCATTTCCACGTGGAAGACCTTTGAGCGGCTGCAGGGCGAAGGGAAAGTCCGGTCGATCGGCGTCTCGAACTTCAAGGCCGCCCATTTGGAAAAGCTCATGTGGGAGACCGACGTTGTGCCGGCCGTGAACCAGATCCAGATCAACCCGTCAGTGACCCGCTCGGCGGACTGCACCTACAACGAGCGGCACGGGATCGCCACCGAATCGTACAGCCCGCTGGGTGCGGGTTCGGGGCTGCTTTCCGCGCCCGTGCTGACCCGAATCGCTGGCAAACACGGCCGGACCGTAAGCCAGGTGGTCCTGCGCTGGCACGTCCAGCAGGGTCTCGTGGCCATTCCCAAGTCCGCCGATCCCCACCGGATGAAAGAGAACATCGATGTCTTCGATTTCGCTTTGGATGAGGAGGACCTGACGGCCATCAGCACCCTCGACGAAGGCCCCGAGGCGGGAGTAAATTCCGACGTCCAGGGCCACTAAGGCCTGGGCCCGGGCGTGCGCTGCCAGTCCCTTCCCACCGGAAGCCGACTGGCAAAAAAATAGTAAGCATGATTAGTATTGAGCAGAAGGACGAAGCGTACCCGGCAATCCGGGTAACTCCTCTAGATGAAGAAGGAACGATAAAAGATGGGTTTTTTCGCATTTCTGATTCTTGGCCTCATTGCCGGAGCCATTGCTAAGGCCATCCTCCCCGGCCGGCAGGGCGGCGGCATTTTCATCACGCTTCTGCTTGGCGTGGTTGGCGCAATTCTCGGTGGTTTCATCGGCAGCGCGCTCTTCAATGTGGGCATCAACGAGTTCTTCTCGCTGTCCACATGGCTGCTGGCGATCGGCGGCGCGCTGATCGTCCTGCTGGTCTACGGCATGATTACCAAGCGCACGGCGCGCTAGACAGAAGAGTGCCGGAACCGGCTCCGGGAACCACCCGGGGCCGGTTTCCCGCCCCAGGCCCACCGGGCCGATTCCAAATCGTACAGATCCCCCTCAAGAGCAGGAGATCATCATGAAATCCAAACTTCTCTTCGGCGCCGGACTCGCTGCAGGCTACGTGCTCGGATCCAGGTCGGGCCGGGCAGCGTACGACAAGCTCAAAGCGCGGGCCGCAGGCATCTGGGACAGCAAGCCGGTCCAGGACAAGGTCACGGCAGCAACCGAAGCCGTCAAGGAAAAGGCCCCCGACGTCGGTGACCACCTGGCTGAAGCCGCGCGCCGGGCTGGGACGGTGCTCAGCTCAGCCATGCATCACGATACACACGCTGATACTGCTTCTACTGGCTCTGCTTCTGCCGGTGCCTTTGCTGACAGCGGGCACGTCCCCGCCCACAGCACACACCCGGAAACGATCAACCTTGGAACCTCCGATGTGGAGTCCGATCCGGCGCTCAATGACAGCACGGGTCAAGACTGGTCGGACGAGGGCGGCGCCACTCCCGCCGGCGCCGCCACAAACGTGAATCCGGACAGGCAATAGCTCCAGAGTTGGCTGCTTTCGCCTGCATCCCGGGCGGTGTGGGCCAGAGCTGAAAAATGTCAGACCCCTTTGACAATGTTTTCCTATGGAAGCCATGGGGGAAAACGCAGACGGTATGTCAGGCCGGGCAGCACTGCCCGGCCTGCGTGCTGCCCTGCCAGACGCTCCTGCTTCCGGGTGCCCGGCTGATGCCGGAACTGGCACCGCCGTTGCGGACACATCTTCGTCCGACGGCGGTGCTGCCGCCGGCTTCGGGGCCCGCATGGCCCCGGTCACAACGTTAAATGTCAGACCCCCTCATCAGACTTGTTCCATGGAAGCTCTTGGGGGGCATGGAGCGAATGTCGGGGCCGGGACTGATGTCCCGGGCGTCAGTGCTGCTGCCCTGCTGCGCGGCCGCGGGCTACGCAGCGTTCCGGGCGCTGGCACCCCAGCAAAGGACACGTCCGACGGCGGTGCTGCCGCCGGGTTCCGTTCTGACGCCCCGGCGTCCGACGGCGGTGCTGCCGCCGGGTTCCGTTCTGACGCCCCGGCGTCCGACGGCGGGGCTCCCGCCGGGATCGCGGCTGATTCCGGTTCCGCCGGCCAAGCATCCACAGAGCCTGCATCCCCGGCGCGTGCCACTCCCAATCTGCAGGCGTCCCTGGCGCTGCTTGACTCGGCCACCAGTTCGGCGCCCGAGGAACTGGCCGCTGCCAACTTCCTCCAGGCGGCCGATTTCGCGGAACTGACCGAGGAACTCTCCCGCCGGATCGAATACCTCCAGCTGCAGGCCGCCGCTGCGGTGGACCGGACCCGGGCCGAGGCGATCAACGCCGCCGGAGCAGCCAGCCGCGCCGCCGGATGGACCACAGGCTGGGGCACCGACCCCGAACCCGAACCCGCCGCGGCCAGCACCGCTGAACCCGCCAGGGCCACGGCCGCCGCAGTCTCCTCTGATACCGACACGCCCAACACCACGGCCCCCAACACCACGGCCCCCGGCACCACGGCCGCCGGCACCACGGCAGACGGCGCAGGCACCGCCACGCCGGCAACCCCCGCCAGCCCGGTGGCCTGGTCCCCGGCCGACGACGGGGCCAGGAACACCGCCGAGTTCCTCCGCACCCGGCTCCGGATCAGCACCACCGAAGCCCGCCGCCGCCTCGCCCTCGCGAACGCCACCCTCCCCAGCACCGGACTCGCCGGCCGCCCCATGCCCCCCGAACACGAAGAAACCGCCGCCGCCCTCACCGCCGGAATCATCGCCTCCCGCGCCGGAACCATCATCACCACCGCCCTGGACAAAGTCCGCCACATCCCCAACCCCGGAACGATCGCCGAAATGGAACACAACCTCACCCTGACCGCGATCGAAAACGACCACGATTTCCTCACCCGCATCGCCCACCGCTGGATCGACGCCCTCGACCAGGACGGCACCGAACCCTCCGAAGAAACCCTCCACCACCGCCAAGGCGTCTT